>WRIE01000010.1 GCA_009782875.1 Eubacteriaceae bacterium
TTGTTTTCACCTCTTCGATTTAGTATTACTAAATCGGCTGAAAACAATTCATCTTGCAAGTTGACCTAAAGGTTTCGCCTGGAAGGCGAGGGTTTTAGACCCATTATACAGACAATAAAAAAAAGCAAAACAGGTTGCTGACAAGCAGCTTGTTTTGCTTTTCAGGCAATAAAAACCAGCAGCACAAAAACTAGAGTTTTTTACGAAAACCCGCAGCTCTTCGTCGTCAAAGCTACTGGTGTTGGATCTAGCTGTGTTAGCAGAAAACGCTGTCTTCCACAACGCTTGTTCTACAGGTTCCCATTGCGCCGGGTAGTCCTGCAAAGCAGTTTAGACTACTAAAACTAAATGTCCCGCTTAAGACAATAAGTGAAGGCACTGGGTTGTTTTTGCTCGAAATCGAACAACTGCAACGCGCTTCAGAACAGCCAGATGCATAATGCCGTTTGATTTAACTGAATGGGGCAAGAAACTGTGGGAATGCCCCATACTGCAACAAATAGGTTTATGCTACTCCCCATACAGCTTTTACTTGCGTATTCCGCAATTGGAGCCAATTTAATATAAATGGCTATTCTAAGCCATTTATTTGAGTCGCCAATTGCCCTGTTCAGCCTGTTTTACGGTGTATCCTTTCTTCAAATCCTTAATAACGCTTGAGTTCTCTTCAGGCAAAGCGTCTTTTTATGGGCGCCAGACAAGCTTATCATAAACACATAAACCGCTCCGAAATGCGTCAGCGGAGATATTCCCTCATCAACAACCCTGCTATCAATGTGAAGCGCACAAGCACTTGATTTTAGTGGCGTACTTCTGATGGCAGGCCATCAGGGATTCGAAGTGTTAGAGGGAGCTGGGCCGATCAGTTTACTCTGGATCCGGTAGGCGGCTTATAAAGGGACGAGCCGAAAGACAGAAGTCGTTGCCGGCAATGCATTTTTATCGGCGGCGCTGCTTCATTCAGTTCAGATGCAAGCTTAAACAATCGCTGTCAGCAAGCGCTTCAACAACCCAAAGCGTAAACCGCCCAAAATGGCGCTGGATCTTGGCAAGAGCATGGAAGAACCCAAAACATGAGCCAATTCTACACTACTCATGTTTTTTCGAACCAACACCAGCAGGTTGTTATTGGTTCTTTGTGCCTGAGCCCACATACCTGCCGGCATCCCCGCTCCCTTCATGGGTGTCGTCAGCCGCAACAGTCGAGCTGGAAATCGATTCTGCGACACTGTTGATGTTGTGGGCGATCCTGGCAAAGTGCCTTGCAGCCTCAGCAAACGCCAAACCGGCATCGACGCTGTATCCCCCCCGCGAAGCCATATTCCTGTGCTCGGCTTGGTATCTCTCCCGCAATTGCTCCACTTGCCCTGCCCTTTTAGCAGTCATTTCGATAGCTTGTTTGTCCCGGTACATAAAAGCTTTGCACATGTAATCGTAGCACTCCATTGCAGCACCGTATATCTGGTGGAGACTATTAGAGCCGGCTTCGCTGTAATCCGCATCTGCGTCCCTCATATCCTCCGCTAGTTTAGCAAACCCTTTGGAACGGTTGCTTATGCGCTTTATGCTGATCAGGCAGTTAATTAATGACGCTGCCAATATGAATTCCCACGGTGCCAGATCTTCGTTATAAAGTTTTTTGAGAAATTCGCTTATTTCGTCATTTGCTATGTCTATTTCGTTTGCATTTCTCCAAAATAAGCTGATCTGGATAAATTCTTTTTTTGCGAAAGCATTGTAGCCCAGCTCCAAATTCGCCCTCACTAAGCCCATTAGTTTGTAGATTGAGTTTTCGCTGTTTTCAAGTGCTATCTGGGGAGCTTCCAAGACAGCCTCATCCAGCTTTTCCAACTCTAGCAGGGAAGCATTCTCAAGGCTTGGACCAGCGCTTTTATCTGCCATCCACTCAGAGATAGAGAGTATCTTCTGCCCGAAAGGATATAGCAATACTAGCGCAAAAGCGTTGTATCCGGTATGCACCAGGCTTATGCCGGAGCTTGTTATGGGAACCGGGCCATAGCTTTTGTTTATAACAGTGAAGTAAATGATTGCTGCTGCGCCGAATGCCGAAGCACCCAATATGTTGTAGACCAAATGCACATATGAAGCAGCTATGGCATTTCTTGATGTGCCAATACTGGACAGCAGCGCCGTCAGGCAAGTTCCGATATTTTGTCCTAGGATGATGTAGAGAGCTGCGCTTACGGGGATCATGCCTGACATAGCCATTGATTGCAGGATCCCGATTGACGCCGTGCTGCTTTGTATAATTGCAGTGACTATGATGCCGGAGATTACACCAAGTATCGGGTTGTTTCCCATATAGGCAAAGAACGAGCGCACAATGTCAAGCCCAGACACTGGCGCCAGGGCATCGGGCATTTGGGACAAGCCCAAAAACAATATTCCAAGGCCTACAATGACCTCCCCGGCATTGCGGACATTTTCTTTCTTTGAAAACAAGAGCAACAATGCCCCAGCGGCAGAGCATATAGCGCCTATTGTTTCGGGCTTGAGAAAGCTTGACCACTCTACGCTTGCCACCAGCCAGCTTGTTGTAGTGGACCCTATGTTGGCGCCCATTATTATCCCGACAATATGGTTCAGGGCCAAAACCCCTGCATTTACAAAACCCACCACCATAACAGTGGTTGCTGTGGAGCTTTGGATTATCGAGGTTACTACCGCCCCAAACAGCACGCCCCGAAACTGGCTTTTAGAGACTGTGCCCAAGATTTCTTTCATCTTCTTGCCTGCTGTTTTCTGCAACGAAGATGAAAGCAGGTTGATGCCAAATATAAACATGCCGAAGCTTCCCAAGAAACTGATAAAGATCCCTATAAAATTCATTTGTTTTCTACTACTCCTTTCCCAGGAAATTATCGATAAAGCAAATATGCAGAAATTTAATAGCCCAACAACAGGAAAGACTGCTTGACACTTTTATATTTTACCTCATGTTGAACTATATTCATTTCGGCTTCTAAAATTCCATTGACGCTGCTTATTTCCTTTGTATCAAATTGTGGATAAAATCAAGATTTCGAAAAAAAGTATTTGCATTCAGGCTTGTATTTTATTTTTTGCAGATCATGCATATCCCAAAGTTGTTTGTTTGTATTTTTTTCAATAACAGCCTTATTTTCCATACACGTAACAAAGTTTGGGCTGCCAAGGAATAAACCGTGAGGCAAACGTAAAGTGGTGTTTCATCAACACAAATTTGAAGGCAACTTGTCGCAGTTAGCCAAAAAGAGGCAGTTCTTGGATAAATATGGCGTATGGCTACCTAAGAACCATTTAGACAAAAAGGCAAAATATCATAATAATTTGCTGTTTGGAACAGCTATTGTTTATTAAAGCGGATAATAAAAAGCTAGTTTAACTGGGTAAGTATTTTTGTTGTCAAAGCCCGCTTGTTGAGCTTCAAGGATGTGGCCCAGCTATCCACCAAACTGCTATAAATGCCATGATGCTCTATAAATCTTGGAATTATACGTTAACAAATTGATGGCGATCTAATAGAGACAACAAATATTTATATCACAGCAAATACAACTATTATAAGCACGGGGGGGCACCATTCAATCACAATTGTTGGATCGAATTCCCCCACTATATCCGTAGACAGCGGCAAAACGCTAACCCTTGGAGACGGAACAAGCATAAATGTGTTAACCATACATTCAAGAGTGAGAGTCACAAATGGCGAGTTGATTGGCAAAGACGGCATTGAAATAGTAAGCGATGGAACAACAATTTCTTTTATCGGCCCACAAGCAAGAGGCTCATTTAGCGGCGGCATATACGAAGGATTAAACGTTGCCATTTTTATGGATGGTGGCGCCTATATCAGCGAAATATCTTCAGGCGATTATATCGGCATTAAAGACGAAGCGGTAAGTTTGATTGGCACAGGCACAAGAATAGGCAAAATATCAGGCGGCAATTTTTTTCAAAAGACCGTTTTTGGCGCTAACCAGGCAGCTCATGGGCAAGCGCTTTATGTAGGGGACAATGCAACCATCGGCGAGATATCTGGCGGACATTTTGAATCTGCCGCTGAGGCAGCTGTAATGATAATCCGCGGCGCTTGGATTGACTTGGTTAGCGGAGGCGTGTTTGTAGCGACAAATACTGGAGTTGCATATTCCGCTATCCAAATTGAAGGCGAGAATAAGCCTGGTGTAAACCACTTGACAGGCATTGGCACTATATCAGGCGGGACATTCCATGGGCCATTAATTGGCGTTTGGGTCTATTCGTGGAGCGCAGAACCCCAGGCAGAATCGACAAGATAACAGGCGGGGTTTTTGCCAGCCAGCGCGGGCTTCAAGTTGACCGGTATTGCTCTGTGCTCGAAATTACCGGCGGCGACTTTAACGCAGAGACATATGGAATATACACAGTTGCTAGCTCTTTTATAGGCGAAATAGGCGCAGATGCCAACATCCAAGGCTCAACTGGCATCGAAAACCGTGGAGTAATCGCCCTAATCGATGGCGGCACAATAAACGGCGAAAGATATGCCCTGCGCAATGCAGGCACTATTGATTTGATATCAAGCGGCACATTTGTCGGGATGATAGCGATATACAACGACAGTGCGCAGGGAGACCTCAAGGAAATAAGCGGCGGCGTTTTTTGGTCGAAATCGACCGATCCAAACGCAGTCGCTATAAACCTCTCGCCACAATATCCGCTTGCTCTTGAGCCAGGTTTGGACACTGCCATTGGAGTTGCGCGTTTTTGGGTGGACAGCGGGAATATCTTCAACAGCGATGCGGTTGTCAATTATCCGCCAGTGACTATACCAGGAATCGGCGGGTACTACTCTATGAGCCCATACACATCTACTTTGCCGGTTGACGGGATCACAGGCGTGGAATTCAGGTATTTGATGTTTGATGTGCCGGAAGGCTACCATTATGTGGCAGTTCTTGATTCCTGCGCTAAAATATCTGGGGCAGGATACTATGAGGAGTCCCAGCTTGTCAATATTTATGCCGGATCGTGCCCAGGCAAAGCCTTCACTGGCTGGACTACAGATGATGGCATAATTATCAATAATCCCAACAACGCTGCTGCGTCATTCACTATGCCAGATGGCGATGTGACAGTTAGAGCCAACTGGCAATGCATTCCCGGAATAACCATCGGGCAGACAATAACGCAAATCATCGATTGCTGTCGAGGAGCTGGCGCTAAGCCACATCTTGAATGCTGAAGGCGAAAAGCTTCAGTGTTTCCTCGGGACACTTAATGGACAAAACGCTTCCCTAAACGGCGCCCAATCTATTGGCGCACAGCTTCAGGCTAGCGAGAGTGTGAGGGGGATGGTTTCGGCATTGCAACAAGCCAAATGTTTCTTTTGGGCAAGCTCACAGCTGCCATCAGCGCCTACAAGTTTGCTAGAGGCTTGCCTGATCCTCCAGAGAGCGAGTGTGTCTGACAATAAAATAGCAGCGCACTCGCCTCCCAGATCCATTTGCGCCCCTGAGCTTTTCCGATTTGCCACGCCGCCTATAAATCTACGGGCTTGAAGCAGGGCTGTACATTTGATAACAACTTACCGCAAACCCATGGGCGAACTCACTATCTACACACATGCGACAAAACATCATAAATCGACATATATCGATTTTTTTCCGTTTTTTCCCTTGCGAAGTAAAATACTTTGTTGGCATAATGCCACTATGGAGAATAAACAACCCATCTCCGGGAGAATGCTTACATCAAATTGACATTATTCATTTGTTTGCAATGCATTATTTGTATCGATATTTATTTGAGATACTAGATTATCAAGTAACTGTTTCCTCTCGCAATGCTTTATCAACTCAACTATCTTTTCATCCTTCGTTGCACCTCCAATATCTTCCATCTCAATGTCAATCCTAAAAGCTAGTACTGTTAATTCCGATAAACTATACCTATTTCTCATAGTTTCCAATAGAATATTACTTTCAGAACTAATATTGCTGTATTTGTAGTTTTCAATCTTAGATTTATCTTTTGCTTCACTTGATTGAAATGTTGGTATGGATTTAATCAGCTCATATGTATACGCTGCAGCTACTGCAGCAGCGTAGCGTTGCCAATCGTCATTCTTCTGTGTGTCGCAATAGTCGCAGATTCCACGTACTGCGATATAACCGTGGTTTCCTAGGTGAGTCGCAGCAGAGACTCCAGAGGACTCCATTTCAACAGCTATTACGCCATGCTCTTGATGCAATGAGTCTCTCCTTTTTGGATTTCTGAGAACAGAGTTTCCAGAAGCGATTTTTCCAGTATGATAACTTGTGCTTAGTGCGACATCCTGCTCAACAGTTATATATTCTCCATCTATCTCAATATCGAGTATTTCCTTTTTAATAGTGGGTCGCGAATAGTCTTTTTCATTTTTGTTGTTGATTGTGTTGATGTGCTCCATCCACTTACAACCGTTAATTTCTTCTTCCGCCTCTAGAAGTCGAACAGCTTCTAATAGAAAATCGCTACAGTCTCTGGGGTTTCCTTTCTGAATAAACGTGATTGAATTATCTGTACCCAAATCATATTGCATCACGCCTTTTGTAGATACGACTAAGTCTCCCAATCGCACTTCAGACGGTATACCGCCTGCAATTCCGCACATGATAATATTCCTAATGCTTGGAAACCGAGCCATCATTTTTGAAGTTATAATTGCAGCCATATCTGTTCCGTATTTAGGCAGCATGCAAAGTACTACTTTATGCATGCCGCCTTGATTACTCTGTATCTCACCAATGTAATGCCTATTTCCAGCGATTGCATCCTCTCCGGTAAACGGCAACTCTTCAAAATTATCAAGAAGCACCTCGACTGCCGCAAACTCGTGCGACAAGGCAGTCACAATACCTATACTGATATCATCAAACTCATTTCCAATTATTTGCCCCATAGTTTCATTCCTTTTATTTTCTGGTGGTGTCAGCGAATTCTTTCTAATCGTTTTATCCATATCCTTCAATTCGCAATTCCAATACTTCATCCTTTCCATATATTGTTTTAGTTCATGATAATTCGGCTCATTGAGCAAACTTGTTGCTATCAAAGCGCTAAACGGCGATTGTGGCTGCGCAAGTCTTAGTAAATCGCGAAAACCTCTAATAATTGAAGAATCTTCACTCTTGGACTTCTCATAGAGCTCCGACAGGCTTTTTATCACTGCATCTGAGATGTCAAAACGTTCGCGTGTTGCATTTTTCCGATCATTGAGCTTGAAAGCCTCAACCGTGTTTTTTCCTCTTGTTGATTTCCCATAGTATCTATAATTATTTAAATACAAATGGTCGCTTGGATATTCACATCGCGGGTTGATTATTGGCTTTTCATCTGTATCAAATTCGCCTCTTTCATCTTTGCAAATAGGGCAAACAGGCAATAAATTTTTCCATTCAAGAACTTTTTCTGGATGTTTGCTCGGATGAGAATAGTGGCATACTATATCATATTCCTCATAATCGTTCTTGTATTTGAGTTCTCTTTCGCAATAACAACACTTGCCATGGGACATTTCCCTTAGCCTCGTTTGTATGTATTCCTCGCACCAGACCTTTTCATCACGATTGCTCTTATATCGTTCAGTTTTGCATTTCGCAATCTCTGGTGTCAATTCACATGGCTTCTTCTTGTAGTCAATTTTAATCATTAGGAAGTCCTCCGATTGCTGAGAGTTGGAGTCGCAAAACGGTTAGGAAACGGTTTTCAACATCCATCATCTCATGAAGCTCGCGATATATCTTGCTAGCTCCAATATTGTCTTCGCAATCAATATAGCCTTCAAACTCCTTCAACTTATCCGAGAGGAGCTTCGATTCGTCGTCTTCCCCAAGAATATTTCCCAGAATGCTTTCAAGTGTCCATCCCTGCAAGCCGTATTTGCTGTCTTGGGACCGGTATGCAACTGTGTCACGCTCCATATCGAACACCACGGCATTCTTAACTGAATTTAGGATAAACGGCGAGTGTGTGACAACAATAAACTGCACATTAGGCAACTGTTCTGTCAGAAATGGAAATATAGTCTTCTGCAACTGAACATGCAAGTGCGCCTCCAGCTCATCAATTAATATTAGTCCTCGCATACGGCTTAATGGAATTGAAATATCCGTCCAATGAGACAATATCGAGCTAAAAATGTTTATAGTGGCAGAATAGCCATCCGGCAACTTGTCGAGTCTTATTTGAGGCTCCTCACCCCGGAATTTATGCCATATTTCAAGTTCACCTTTCACTAATCTAAACTCTACTTCTGTCTCTAATAAATCACAAAGAAGTTTCTTAATCTTGTCTAGCCATGCAGCTTGAGACTCTGCCTCAGTATGCTTGCCCTCAAGCCTTAGCTGGTTCATATTTGCATGCGTCTTGTTCAAACGATCCCATAACCCAGATTTCGTTTCATCATACAGATGGTTAGATTGAAAATATGTGAACATAAAATAACCCTGGTTATACTCATGCCGCAACACATTATGTGCTTCCTGTTGTTTGTCTCCAGAAAACTCCAGCGTAACATCACCCGATTTATCATCTTTAAAGATAGCTTCCAGAGCCTGCTTGACACCAAGTAATAAAGTCGACTTACCGCTGCCGTTACGCCCAGTGATTACCAAATTTCTCATGGTGTCTTCACCCAAAGAAATGTTTATATCCATTGTATGGCCAAAAAGTTTTTCCGATCGGACCCTGGTTAAATATGGGTTAAGCGTTCTACCGCCAAAAGTCTTGACAAGCATCTCAATCTCTGGGGAGGTGTAACGGCAACCTTTGAAGTCGCAACCTGATATTAATATGCCTCCATACGGAGGGCTCGTCCACAGGCACCCTCCCGTCTCCCTGTCCCATTCCTTGATGGTGCCGACATCTGCGCCGGAGAGGATTCGCCGGCCATCCGGGCTGTACACCGCGCTGTTTACCGTAACAGAATGCCCTTGAGGCAGAAAAGTAGCATCAGAGATGAGGCTTCCGTCGAATTTGGAGGCTTGATGGGGACTTGAAAGCATAACTCCATTCAATGGCAGATGGCTTAAGTCCAATCGGCTTAAATCCTCCCAGAGAATTCTGTTGTTTCGCGACTGGCGCCATGTTTCTATAATATTGTTTACAGCCAAGCCGCAGTCTTCGTTGGATTTGCCTCGCAGCTTGCCAAGAAGTTCATGGAGCTGGGTATGGGCATCCAGGTTATACTTTTCACTATGCCGATAATCGCCGTAATAGCCTCCCAGCATGTCGCGAACATATATCGACCAAAGATTCCCACTAACCTCTTTAGGAAGACTGTTTGACTTTCCTTTTATGTAGCCATCAATGGTGTTGGCAATGTGAAGGGCAGCGAAAAAATCGCGGAAATATTGATGCTTGAAGGTATACTGCCCTGCTTCTTCCACCAAAAGAGCCTGCTGGTATATTAGGACATCTTCTGTTGACAGAGATGAGGCCATGTGAGGGGATATCAGCTTTTGCAAATCCCCAGGCATACTCTCAATTCGGTTTTCTACTGGGATTTGTTTCTGAAACTCCGACATCGCATTTGCAAACTCTTTTTTGTCGATGTGAAATGTGCCTGATTTCTCCATCATATAAGCAATATATGGAGCGGCGGCAAACAAGGCAAACCAAGCTGCGTTTACATCGTCCAATCGCCCATTCAGGACATAATTTGCCACTTGGCAGAGCATATAGTTGTAAAGCAACTCTCCTCGTGTCAAGTTGTGCTTGAAATCAAAAAGCCTTCTAGGCTTGATTGCCTTTTGGATCGAATCTGTCTCTGTGTAAAGGGTCAGCATCATGGGTGTTCTGAGCAATTCGATAGGTGTATCGCCTAATTCAAAATTATGTTCCTCCAAATAATCCTTCACGGCTTTATCGTCCAAAGGCTGCAAGGTTTGGATTTGAAAATTGTCCATTTTCTGGTCAGGTAAAAACCTGCTGCGCGAAGTAATGAAAATTCGAATATAGTCAATTTTCTGGTGCGTCAAAGCATTTATCTCGCGAGTCATCGGCAACATATCTCCTGATGCTTCGTTGAAGCCGTCAAGAAGAAGCACAAAGTCTCGGTTCAACTCGTATATATCGATTCGCCCGTAAAACTGCTTCACATAATTGCGGATAAACTCCGGGTGCGGCTTATACTCATTCAGAGGTATGTACAACGGCAATGCTCCTGATCGCGTGTTAAGCAATTCCTCCCAGATTTGCAGCATAGCAGTTGTTTTTCCCATACCTCCGTCGCCAATGATAAGCATATTATCTTTGATTGAAGCGTCTCTCAAAACGTCCATCAACCCTCGCGGCTCTCTGTCTTCAATGCCGAGAACGCGCGTTTCAGGCATTTTTGCTTTTGGTATAATTTGCTCATCAACATTCAGGAAGGAAAAGCGCCCTTCCTCGCTCCGAAGGAAGTCATAATACCGCTGGGATCGAATAAACAGGCTTTCGTCTTCCAGCGGTATTCGAATTTCAGATAGGACGGTGTTGGCTTTATGTTCCGCTAAACGTTCTAAGAGAAAGTCATTGCTATTTTCTAACAATCTACGGTGGAGATTGAAATCCTTGCTAAACCGTTTTGCGCTACGATCCGAATAACTGTATGGTGTAATATAAACAGTGTGTTTTGCGGCATCATACTCCCCGAACATAAACGAGAAAACTGTATCGTTTCCGATTATGCCACTGCCACATGTAATCTGGTGGATATCGCTGCCAGCATCATCAAAACGGGAGTATCCCAGCCGATGGGAATGCCCGCACAGATATAAATCTACCCCTGCGCTTTCAAACAGCATTGCTATTTTTTCCTGTTCATTCTGATGCAAGAATTCCTTGTTGTGATGGCCTATAACAATAAGCGGCTTATTTTTGTCAGTAATTTTATCTAAAACACGAATCAAAGAGCTCTCGGCGACCAGCAAGTTGTGCGGGTCATCGTCGTCGCATGATGTCAGGCAGGTGTTGAGCACAACAAGATTCAAATTATCAAAAGAGTGGTAAATATGCGCATCTGAAATCTCTTCCGAGGATAGCTCACGGCCAAATATGCGTTTATATTCCCTGATATAATCAGACATTCCTGAGTGTGTGAGCAAAGTTCGAGTTTCCTCATCAGACATTGCGATATCGAACTCTAGTGAGGGATTGTCTGCTGTGCGAATCCGCAATATCTCTGATTTTCGCAACCGCGAGTCGCGTTTAATGTCGTGGTTGCCCACTGACCAGAAGACATTGCTGAGTTCGACAGCAATCCGGGAAATAATTTCAGCCATGTGCTTGTCGACATTCTCATACTTATTTTTGTGTGCTATATCTCCAGTGATAAAGACATAGTCGCATTCAAACTTCTCTCTTTCCAAGCATTCCAGTAAAGCCTTTCGCGCCAGTAGTGTATCAAAAGTATCAAATGAACTGAAATGCAAATCCGAAAACTGCAACCATTTAAAGTCCTTCAAAGCATACCCTCTCTATAGTGTATATATATTGGCATAAATATACATTAAACTATAAGACATGTCAAAATATATCAAAATATGACGAAAATAGGATGTATCGAGATTGCTCTGTTATTGGAGGTGTTTTGTATGAGTCACATCTTTAGTGGATAATGAAAATGCTGCTTTAAACTTATGGGCTACAGCGCCTAAAAGCCTCTCTAAAGACTCATCCCGCCACCTAACCTTCAATGGTTTGAGATGGTGGTATCCTCTACACAATTGATAACAACATACCCCAAACCCCATGGGTGGACCAACTATCTACACACAAACATCACAAATCGACATATATCGATTTTTTTCCGTTTTTTCCCTTGCGAAGTAAAATACTTTGTTGGCATAATGTCTTTATGGAGAATAAACAACCAACAGACCATATCCGGGACTACTTTTTGTATCCGAAGCTTGCGTTGCACAAGCAGTATTTGGCTATGCGCGATTTTTTCCTTGACGGGAAATCAGCAGAAGAAATTTCAAAGGCGCATGGATACTCGGTAAGCTCTGTCTATTCCTTGGTGCGCGACTTTAAAATTAAAATGTCCTCTGATGGCAACAGCGGGGAGGAGCCAGACCCTTTCTTCAAAGACCCGTCTAGGGGTAGGCCAAGGCTTCAACAAGAAGCAGGCTCAAGGGAAATTATAGTCGAGTGCAGGAAAAAAAATATGGGAGTTCCGGAGATAAAGTCTACCTTGGATGCTATGGATATCAAGGTCTCAGAAAAACAAATAACAAAAGTCCTTCGCGAAGAGGGCTTTGCCAGGCTGCCCCGCAGGGATGGAGAAGAACGCAAAGCCGCGGCAAGCAGCGCGCCTGTGGCTTCAATGGCACAAGAAAATCCAATCTCCATCGGTTTGGAGGATGACCGGTTCTCAACCCAAATTGCAGGCTTGATGCTCTTTGCGCCAATTATCAAAGAGTACGGGATTGATGCGCTGATCCAAAACTCGCCCTATCCAGGCATGGGGCAAATCAGCAATGTATCCGCAATCCTGTCTTTTTTGGCTCTAAAACTTGGGGGCATAGCGCACTTCGCGGCAGACGACTCATGGTGCATGGACAAGGGGATGGGCTTGTTTGCCGGGCTAAATGCTTTGCCGGCGACTGCATGGCTAAATACCTACGCAAGCCAAATTGACAGGGATATGAACATCGAGTTTCTCAAAGCCCTTAAAAATGCCTTGAATTTCGAAGGGATGTTCACTGGCATTGTGAGCTTGTGTTATACAGCCGTGCCATATTGGTCAAACAACGCAGGGTCATGGCCGGCAAGAAGTTTGTCCTCAGTCAATTCCCTCTATGTATACGACCCAACTTCCGGCTTGGGCTGCTATGCAGACACAACAGTAAAATCAAGGAATAGCAAAGTTGACGCGCTTTGCGAGTTTATTGAGTTTTGCAGCGCCACCCCTGGCCACCATTCCATCCAATCGGGATGCTTTGAGTTTAACGGCCGTTTCACTACTTATAGCAACCTTGACAAGATGGACAAACAGGGCTTGACTTTTATCACACTCCAACGCAAAAGCAAAATGCTTAGAGAGAAAATAGCTAGGGTGCCTGAATTCAGTTGGAAACCTTTCACTTTACATATGGCAGGCGGCCAAGACAAGGTTTTGTCAGTTTATGAGAATGAGACCACCTTGAAAGGATGCGATGCAGTGCTGAGGCAAGTGGCAGTGACTTGGGACGGCAAAGGCATGCCGGATGTGATCGTGACCAACAACTTTGAAATGGATCTTAGCGAGCTGATTAAGAGGTATAGCGAAAAGTGGCTGAATGAAAGCGAGCTTGGTGAGCAGCTTGATTTTTTCCATTTGAACCGCATCAACTCTGAATTGTCAATCGATGTGGATTTTGACCTTACGATGACTATGCTAGCCAATAACTTGTATAGGCTGCTAGCTATGAAAACTGTAGGAAACAGCAACGACAGCGCAAAAGCCCTGTTTGGTAAACTAATCGACAATGCAGGTGAAATTTCGATTGGCAACAACCAAGTTGAAGTAAAGATGAGACGCAAAAAAGCTTTGCCTTACGCGCTTGATTACGCACAAACGACAACTGGGCTCACATACCCCTGGCTAAATGGAAGCAGCCTGGTTTTCTCTCCATCAAACACGACATGACAGGATTGGTCCCTGCCATCATTTTTTGATTATGTCGCCAAGGCTTGCCCTTGGCTATTTTTTATTTTAGCCTCAACCCAAGATAACCCTGTCGGGCAGCGGTGTATTGCTCTTTTGGGAATACAGCTCCAGCAGCTTTTCTGGAGTCAGCTCCTTTTTCTGCCCAGACGCGATATCTAGTGCAATTTTGGCTTCGTTCATCATTAATATGCGGTTTCCATGCATTATTGCCGCATTGATGTCGTGGGTGATAACCATAGCCGCAATTTGCTTTTGGTGCGCGACGGCCACAGTCATCTCCATCACCTTCTTTGCTGCGGCAGGGTCAAGGGCAGCAGTATGCTCGTCAAAGAGCAAAAGTTTTGGCTCGGCTATTGTAGCCATCAAAAGCGCCACAGCTTGCCTTTGCCCTCCTGACAACAAACCGACTTTATCTGTCAGCCTGTCCTCAAGGCCCATGCCCAAGCCTTCAAGCGCTTGCCGAAACACGCCCCTGTCTTTCTTGCTTACAGCGAAAAAGCTTTTTTTCGCTTTTCTGGTGTATGCCAAAGACAGGTTCTCCTCGATAGTCATGCCCGGCGCAGTGCCTTTCATCGGGTCTTGCATGATGCGCCCTATCTCAAGGGCGCGTTTGTAGTCTGGCAATGGGTCGATGCGCTTGCCATCCAGGAACACCTGCCCTGAGTCAAGCTCGAACTTCCCGCAAATCGCATTGAAAAGAGAAGACTTTCCTGACCCGTTGGATCCCAGGATCATTGCAAAATCCCCCCGCAACAGCTCAAGGGAGACATCCTCAAGGGCAACCCTTTCATTTACAGTGCCTTTGAAAAAAGCTTTTGAAACGCCTTTCAATTCAAGCATAATCACTGCCTTCCTTGCCCTTTATCCTTTTTGCCACCTTGGCGAAGCCTTGCTTCACATATGGCGCGCCCATTGCCGCCGCAACTATTATTGAGCTGGCGAGCTTGACCGCGTAAGCCGGGAAGAAGCTCACCTTGAAAGCGGCTGCCAATATAAGCCTGTAAAACACAGAGCCTGTTACTGCCCCCAAAAGCGACAAGGGTATGCCCCGCCTCCCCAAAATCCCCTCGCCTATGATCACAGACGCCAGCCCCGCGACAACAATGCCTGAGCCGTAGCCCACGTCTACCGAGTTTTGGTATTGTGCCAAAAGCGCGCCGGACATTGCAGCTATGCCGTTTGCCAGGCAGAAGCCTACGAGTTTGCAGCTGTCCGCGTTTATAGAGGAGGCCCTGACCATTTCTTCATTGTCCCCAGTGGCTCGCAGGGCCATGCCCATCCGGGTTTTAAAAAAAACAGCCAAAACACATGCCAGCACAGCGCATACAATGGCAAGGACAGCCATTTTCGATGATCCGGTAAAAATAGAGCTGGTACCGAACAAGCTGATGTTGGATCTGCCTCCCATTACGTAAATATTCACAGAATACAACCCTCCGGCTATGAGCACCCCTGCCAGTATAGGCTGGATATTGAGTTTCACGTATAGGGAGCCGGTAGCCAAGCCAGCTAGCGCCCCTGCAAAAAACGCTGCAAAAAGGGCGAAGAAAGGCCTTCCTTTTTGCACTTGCAAGGCGCATACCGCCATGCCTAAAACAAAACTCCCATCCACTGTGAGGTCGGGAGTGTTCAACACACGGAAAGTCACAAAAACCCCCATTGCCAGCACTGCGTAAACCAAGCCCAGCTCAATCGACCCGATGAGGACAATTTTCATTACATCCCGCCTGCCATTTCATTGTAGCTTTTGACTACAGCGCAAGACATGGCGAAACGGGCAAGCTCTCCATCATTTAAAGGCAACTCGACAACCTTTTGGACCCCGCTGGCGCCGATGATAGCCGGAACGCCAATGAGAAAACCGTCTTGGCCGTACTCCCCTTCAAGAAGGGTTGAAACAGGCAATACCCGCTTTGCGCCATCAAGGACAGCTTTGGCTGCCATAGCCGCGACATACCCGATCCCAAACTCTGTGGAGCCTTTGCCTTCCATGATGGCAGTCCCCCTTTGGGCTGTTTCCATCTCAATTTGGCTGGCTGCGTAAGCAGCATCACTGTTATTCGAAAACATTGCGGTGAAAGGCTTTGAGCCTACCATAAGGGATGAGAAAGGCACAAATTGGCTGTCGCCGTGCTCCCCCATGACCAGCCCGTCTATGCTCGAAGCCGACACATCAAAGTATCCTGCCACAACCTGTTTCATCCTAGCTGTGTCAAGCAAGGTGCCTGTCGAGAACAGCTGCCCTTTTTCTAGGGATAGCCTTTGGACGAAAAAGCTCGCAACCACGTCGGCTGGGTTAGTTATTGATATTATTACGCTCGATTGAGTGTCGGCCCTGGCAAGCAGCGGCAACACTTCAAGGGATGCCTCGATTGACGAGCCAAAGGTGTCAAGGCGTGTCATGCCCGGCTCCCTAGGCTTGCCAAAACACAGGAATACCACCCCTGCCCCTGCGCAATCTTTGTACCCGCCGGCCCTTGCCGTGACAGGCCAACCTGCGAAAGCTGCCGCATCCATGACCTCTTGCGCCTGCGCCCGGGCTTTTTCCTCTATTATATCGATAAAGACGATCTCATTTGCTATATTCCCGTAAGCGAGGGACAAGGCCACATGGCTTCCCACATGGCCTGCCCCGATAATCACTATCTTTCTTTCCACTTGTTGCTCTCCAATTATTATTTCCCAAGGAGCTTGCCGTCAAAATCCTCGGGGATTGTTATCCCTAGAAGCTCGGCAGTGGCGGGATTGACCATTTTTGAGAACTCGCTTACTGCCTCAACCGGGTTCTCTGCAATAGTTTGCCCTGAAAGCAAGCGCACTATCATATCTGTCGTTTGCTGCCCCAGCTGCACATAGTCTATTCCCACAGTGGCAAACCCGCCGTCGATGACCATTGAGTCAGCGCCGACATACAGCGGCATTTTATGCTCGATTGCGATGGTGGCGTACACTTCCATTGCGCTGGCCACAGTGTTGTCGTTTGGTGTAAAGAATGCGTCAGCCCTGCCTACCAAGGAAAGGGCAGCTTGCTGCAAATCTGCAGTGGAGGCTATAGTCGCTTCTACAAAAGGTATGCCATTGTTCTGGCAGTATTCTTTTGCTGTGTTGATGCTTGCGAGCGAGTTGGTCTCAGAGGCGTTGTAGACTAAGCCGAAAGTCTCAACTTCAGGGGTGAGCTCCCCCGCGAGTTTGAAAATATCTGCGACAGCTATTGTGTTGGACACGCCTGTGATATTTGAGTCTGTCTTGTCAAAAGACTCTACCAAGCCCGCTTGTATGGGATTGCTCACTGCCGAGAAGACAATTTGGATATCAGCGCCCTCAGCTGCGTTTTTAGCCGCTTGGGCAGGCTGTGTCGCTATGGGCACGAGGATGCTAGCGCCGCTTGCCATTATTTCGTTCATGATGCTCGGCAACAAGGACAAATCCCCGGCAGCGTTTTTCTGCACAATCTCGATTTTATCGGCAAACTCAGATGCGCCAAGCTCTTCGATGATCGTGTCGCGGATTTGGTTCAGGGAGGTATGGTCCATAGGCTGGACAATAGCTATAATTATTTTTTCTTCTTTGGAACCGGATCCTTGCGTATTTGAATTGCCTTGGCCGCACCCGATGAGAGACAGCGCAAAGGCAGCTGCAAGTAAAAGCAGCAATGCTTTCTTTGTGGTTTTGTTTAGTTGTGTTTTTGTTTTCATTTTTTTCTCCTCTTAAATTGCCAACCGGTGTTTTGGGTAAATAAAAAAAGCTGCCCTTCTTGAAAGGACAAGCCAAATGCCTGCGGTGCCACCTTATTTGGTTTTGCTATTACTAAAGCAAAACCCGCTTAGCAGGATGCTATCACATCCCCTGCCAATAACGCTGGCATGGCGGCTAAACTACAACAGCAACAAACTGCTTCGCCTCGCCCTCAGCGGCCCATTTGCAGACAGCATTCTTAGTGGCTTCGCAGCAACTGCCACCTCTCTGAAAAGCGCCCGCCTGTTTTATTCCCGCTTCATCGGTTTTAAATTATTGGAACTAGAGTAACTTATCGGCCTTTGTTTGTCAAGTTTTTTTTCCCATTGGCGCTTTATCTTTTATTGGGGTGAATTGCATTTGCTTTGATTTCAAAAATGCGGGAAGTTTTTACTAGAAACAACTCCAGAAATTGGGGCAAAGTGCATATGGTCGCAGGAATTATATAGCAAATATGAAAAATGTATAGTTTTCGGTAGTTGAAAGCATTCATTTACTCGTTTCAGCACAATGCCATTATTTAGCAGCAAGCTGCACTATCCAGTTTTTTGGGTGTTTGTTCCAACCTGGATTAATAATCTAATTATTTATGAAAACCATAGCAAGAAAAAGTCGATTGCAACTTGAATTCTAGATTTAATATGTTTTCATAATAACTTTTATAATAATTATTTCACATTATAATTGGTTAGCCTTTTCTACAAATTTCATTCTTGTAATCTACAAAAAACGGAACGCAGACATTTTGCGGTATTATAGAATGGTTGGAGGTTGCAGCTTGAGAGTTATTGTTGTCGAGTTTGATAAAAACTGGTCCTTGATTTTCAAAGAGGAATCCGGGAAAATTAGGGATATTCTTGGCAATGAGTGTGTGGATATTTTCCATATCGGCAGCACCTCGGTTCCAGGGCTAAAAGCTAAACCGATCATAGACATTATGCCTGTTGTGAGGGACATAAGCAAAGTAGACAGGCTCAACCACTTGTTTGCCCGACTCGGCTACGAGCCCCTTGGCGAGAACGGGATACCGGGAAGGCGTTATTTCCGCAAAGGCGGAGATGAGCGAACCCACCAGATCCATATTTTTGAAGAGTTAGACACCCACAATATTGACAGGCATTTGGCGCTAGCCGCTTATTTGCGCTGCCATCCGGATGTAGCACACGAATATGGATTGCTTAAAGAGGGCCTCGCTTTAAAATTCCCCAATGATATTGACGGATACAGCGATGGAAAAGACTCTTTTGTGAAAGAAATGGAGCAAAGAGCCCTCAAATGGTATTTAAACGGACAAGCTGACTAAACATATGGAGATTTAAAATTGAAATATAAAACTGCAGGGATAATTGGCGGAATGGGCGCTCTTGCCACTGTCGATATATTCCAAAAGATAGTGCTCAATACTTATGTCGAATGCGACCAGGACCATATACCTGTTTTGATAGATAATAACACACAAGTGCCTGACAGGACCAAGTTTCTGCTCGGCCAAGGGGAAAACCCGCTGAAAACTATGGCTTTTTCTGCGATTCGCCTCCAAAATATGGGAGCAGACTTTTTGTTGTTGGGCTGCAACACAGCCCATGCCCTCTTTGAGGAGTTATCCAATTGTGTTGACATACCCATCATCAACATTATTGAAGAGACTGTAAAGGAAGCGCACTCCAGGGGATATAAAAAAGTCGGATTGCTTGCCACCGAAGGCTTTATCAAACACGCCAGCTTCCAGCCATATTATGATTCATTGGGCATTGAGGTATGCACCCCGCATATTGAAGAGCAAGAGGCGATATCATCTTTGATAAACGCAGTCAAGGCTAATTCTTTCCAGGCTCCAATGTTTGGCCTTTCTGCGGTTTTTCAAAGGATGCAGGCATCCGGGGCAGAGGCTTTTGTGCTGTCATGCACTGAATTGCCGCTTGTGTTTTCCATGTGCAAGGAGTTTGAGCCCTTTACAGGCATGTACGATATGTTGGATCCAAATCTTGTCTTGGCGCAAAAGGCCATATGCTTGGCAGGCGGGCGTTTGCTTTGCAGCCAAAAGAGCTGTTTATCCATCGCCAATTAATGGTTGCTGGCGACATGCACAAAAAACCAAAAAAGGGCAAACCTTTCGGTGATGCCCTATGCGCTGAGCGGGCCCCTTCCGCTCAAGTCAGAATACTGCTAACTTATAAGTACTTCAAAACTAAAAACAGTATATGTTAATTGCATTGTTTGAAATATCAAATATATGTATATAGAATGTAAAATGTTCGTAAAGTTCAGCTTCCAATATTTTGGATTTTTTGTTGGCGATTGTCCGATACCCGTTTTTTCGGACAATTCTTTTTGCGTTTAGTTTTGCTCTATGCTGGCGGCAATAATCGCCTTGATATATTCTTGACGCTCCCATTCAGCCGGGAACTCCGGGTTTTCAAGCTGTTTATCTAAATGTTTCTTATAGTCCCCCATTTCTTGCGCTAATCCGCTTTCTACTTCATGGCAAGCTCTATTTCGCTTGGTGGCGTTTTGCGTGTTTTCTTCACAAAACCATTTCCAGGATAATCTTATTGTTCACTACAAAAAAGTAAAATATCCTGTGATGTCCCAGGCGGACTTGACACGCAATTCAAGCAAACCTTTTCCTATGGGCTACCGTCGCTTAGCCGAAGGATAGGTTCTCAAGCGCATGGTATGCGATACGGTTCCCGCAGCATGTTGCCAAACTCCGCAAGTATGTCAAGGCTCCCTAAAGCAGTAACACGTATGTTCAAACCAAGGCTGTCTATGAACTACTCAACAGGTTTTTCACTGTCTGGAACGTGTAATACTCTACATCAAACATGAGCTTATCTCCTTCTATAAAGATTCCTTTTATGATATATTGCCAAGGGAGCTTCATAATGAATAGCAAAATATCGAAAGCCTCCGGCTTGTGTGTCTAGCCACTGCTGGATATGGGGCATAATGCTGTTGCTGTGCCAAAAATCCAATTTCGGCATAGAGGCGATGAGCTTATATCTCGCATAAATTTTGAATAGCTGCAAACATCTGATCGAAAATTTGCCGCAGCAATGACCCACAGCACAACGCAAAAGAGCCGCCTTTCCATAAGGGGCTCTTTCGTTTTTTTCTATTGGCATAGCAAGCTCGAGGGGTCGACAGCGTCCGGTTGGAAGCTACAACAAAGAACTGCCCGCCATACCTTTGGCTACAAACCTGCTACCGGTGAGGCTTGGCTAGATCTGTTTGTCAAAAGCGGTTCGCTTTGTGCCATCAGCGATAAAGATATATCCCCTCTCGGTATACCCTAGCTTTTCAACAAGCCGCAACATGGCTTTATTGTCCTTGTGGGTATCAATACGCATTTGGCTTACACCTTTGGACAAAGCGACCTGCTCGCAATAGCCCAACATGGTTTGGGACAAACCTTTCCCATTTTGCCCTTGGGCCACTGCCACCCTGTGGATTGTGGCATAGGGCTCGCTACTGGCCCATGCGCCGTCATAGATAACCGCATATGTGGGATCCAAGCCGAATATAAGGGTTGCCACGGATGCAATATCGCCAGTTGTTGCGTCTTCTAGCGCATAAAGCGTGCCATTTGACAAATCGAGCTCAATAGACTGCGCATTGGGAAAGTCATCAGTCTGCCACTGGTCGACCCCGTTGGCTTTTAAAAAAGCTTTTCCTGCGTTGTAGATTGCCAGGATCTGCTTCGAGTCAGATTCATTTGCCAGCCTGAAGATCAAATTGTTTTCCATAGATTTGCACTCCAAATTCTTATTATTGCATGGATAAAGGATGAATTGTCCTCTATACTAAAGGCAACGGGGATAAATATCAACATTTTTTTCCCATGGTTTTAAGCAACAAATAATATTATTGGAGATAATCAATGTTTATGATCGGTTGCCATTTGTCCAATTCAAAAGGATATTCTAACATGGCCAAGCAATCCGTTGAAATAGGCGCAAACACCTTCCAATACTTCTCCCGCAACCCAAGAGGCGGCGCAGCCAAGGCCCTTGACATGAAAGACATCGCCAAATTCCTCGAATTCTCTATCGAGGCAGGAATCCACAAGCCCTTGGCACATGCCCCCTATACATTGAACCCATGCGCCAAAGAGCCAAAGACAGCTGAATTTGCCAAGTATGTGCTGGAGTCTGACCTGTCCAGGCTCGAAAATATCCCTGGCGGGCTCTACACCATACATCCAGGAAACCATGTGGGGCAAGGCCCCGAAAAAGGGGTTGGGCTGGCAGGCGCCCTCTTGGACGTGGCAATGCCAGCCTCCCAAACAACTACACTCCTCCTTGAGACCATGGCGGGAAAGGGCAGCGAGATAGGATGCACTTTTGGGCAGCTTGCCAGCATTATTGATCTGGTAGGCGAGGCTAAAAGGCCAAGAATTGGCGTTTGCTTTGACACATGCCATGTCTACAGCGCGGGGTATGACATTGTAGGCGACTTGGATGGGGTGCTGGGCGAATTTGGCGAAGTGCTAGGCATGGAAAAACTAATGGCTGTGCATTTGAATGACAGCGCAAACCCCTTTGGGTCCAGGAAAGACCGACATGCAAAAATTGGCGAAGGGTCAATAGGCCTTGAAGCCTTTGGCAGGATTATCAACCATCCATTGCTGCGGGATTTGCCTTTTTACTTGGAGACCCCAAATGAGATTGACGGCTACAAAGAGGAGATAGCCCTGCTCAAGTCCATGCGGGACTAAACTGCTGGCAGTGGATCTGTCAGGCCTGCTTTTTTACAAGCTTCAAAACAATCACAGCGCCTAAAAGCAGGGCGGCTGCAGCAACCACTATGTTAAAAACAGCGGTGTAGTCCCGCCCCTTTGGAATTTCTGCGCTGATATCTATCTGGCTTATGCCTACCCTGTCGATGCCGCCCCTGATGATCTCCTCCTTGTAGCTGGCAATGTCATATACTGGAGCCCTTTTGGCTGGGTCTTGCCCAAACTCCAAGGTGTACATTATGCCGGGCTCGCCTTCAAACACAATTTCATCAGCGCAGTAGTTTACTGTGACTCCATCAATTATTATCGGCTTGTCGTCGGCATCGGTTATCGTCACCTCAAAAACATCGTATTGTGGTATTTGCCTGGCAAGCGGTATTCTGGTGTCAGAGTAGGCTTCTCCATTCAACGACAGGTTGAAGATCTCTTTGCTTGCCCCGCTGCTCGTGCAGGCGTATCTCTTGAACATGCTTGATGTCTGGATTTCAACACTATCCAGCCGCAGGTTTTTTAGTCCTTCAATGGAAACTACCGTCTTGCCGTCGCTGCTTTTTACATTGAAGCTGGGGTTGAAAGCCTCTACAAAGTAGCTGGCATTGCTGGTTTCAATGTTGTAGACAATGCTAGCGGCGCTAAAAGATATCTGCTCTAGATTGTTTGATAATTGCAGCCTATAATAGGTGTACTTTAAGGGGGACGTGAAACCAATTGACAACTTTGTCTTCTTGTCAATCGAATAGAGCATGTCGTCTGTGACCTTGTCCCAATTCATGCCATCATAGCTTCCATATAACGTTGCGTTTTTGGCAAAATTAGTGTCTCTTGTTTCAAATTCAATGGATGTCCCAATGGTGTCGCTGTCTGAGGGAAGCGCCAGCTCGTAGTCAAAGTAAAAGCTGTCCTCTTTCAGGTAGGAGTTTGCCAGCTTCATTGGGATAGCCTCATAGCTAGCTGAAGTGTCGACCATAGTGTTGTGTATAAAATAAGGCGCGTTTTGCCCGCTGGAATCCACAACAAGCAAGTCAGACAAATCGCTGTTTGCGTTGTTGTAAATCTCCGGCGTCAGACGCAAAGCCTTGTAGCGGCTGTTGCCAGCCATCTGGATGCTTGCGGTGTGCGCAAAGGCTGGCGTTGCTGCTATTGCCAACGCCAGCAGCATGGCAAGTTTGCTAATCGTCTTTTTCCTCATCAAATTCTACCCCTTCTAATAATTCCAGCCGTTTGTTGAAATACTGGTAGACAAAAGATATCGCAATAAGCGTTATGCCCAGGGCGAAGTAGGACACGATCCGGTAGCTTTGGACCAAGCCTGCCAAGTCGACTAAAAACAGCTTAAACACAGACAAGATTGCAAGCCCAAGGCCTGCCTTGCGAATAAGCGAGTAGCGTTGGCTAAACCCGTATACAATCCATGAAAGGGCTGCCACTACGTAAATAATGCTGATTGCGAAACTGGAAAATGGCAAGTTGAACTGGCTGGTCAAGTTTTGGGTCAATAGCGCCAAAAAATAGCCCGAAACAATTAACGGGTACCATTCAACACTGGGCTTTTTGCCTGCCACAAGCATTTTTGCCAACTCCCTCATGGCAAAAACCGACAGCGCCCCAATAACAGCCAAAATCAACACAGCAACAACTGTTATCCGTAATTGCGGGGAATTTCCTGCCAGGTATATATAGCGCACAGGGGACAAGTATTTGTTAACATTGTATAGAAACCAAACCCCAAACATATATAAGGCTGCGGACAGCCTCGTTGTCCCGTTGTCTGACAGGGGCTTGATCCTCGGAAAGATGTAGGCAAGGGCAAATGCCAAGGCTACCCTCAAAGCGTTTGCAAGATAAGACGCGTCGTAGGCTGAGTCTATTCCAAAAGCTCTAGAAAAAAGTTTGGGCGCCAAGTACATGGCATACAGCCACACATTGCCCATAACAAAATATTTATACCTGGACGCAAACTTCCCTGTAATTTTCTTTGCAGCTATATATGCCCCAAGCACTATACAGCTTCCCAGGGTTATAGCAAAATATTTGTAGGCAAACAAG
Organism: Eubacteriaceae bacterium; assembly: GCA_009782875.1. Taxonomy (GTDB): domain Bacteria; phylum Bacillota; class Clostridia; order Eubacteriales; family Anaerofustaceae; genus WRIE01. Next base: position 24,180 of record WRIE01000010.1, read on the forward strand.
TAATGGCGCATTGAAGTGGCATCAAAGAGCACAAAGGACCCCAAACATAACAGGCATACCGCAAAGCCGGCGTTTTTTATACGCTCCTGGCCGGATATGATGCCAAAAGAGGCGAGCAAAACGCCTTGCACAAGCCATCCCAAAGATAGCCATATCCTGCCGAATTGCAAAGGGATGACCAACACAGCGAATACCAAGCCCGCTAAGTAGAACAGGGAAGCTGGCTGCTTTTTTTCTTCTTGGAACAACTTGTCTACGAGCCTGCCAAAAAGCAGATAAACCACTCCAAAAGCTATAGCGAGTAGCCCATTGAAACTTTTAAACCCAAAATTATTAAACACAAAGTACATAACCACACTTGAAAAAAAAGTATTTATCGCAAGAAGCGCTATATCAGAAACGCCAAAACTTCCTTTGGTGCGGTATGTGCTGATGACCGGTATAGCTGTGTAGACCAAGAATGCAAACAAGGCATAACAAAGCACAAGGGCCTTTTCCAAGTTGCTCTTTGTCCCATAAAAGCTAAAGCACACGTAAAAAGTGCCAAAGATGTTTAGAAACAAACCGATAAAGGATGCTGCCTGCCATTTCTTGCTAAAAGATATGGAAAGGGCAAACAAATTCAATGCTGCATAGTATGCCATAGCCCCATATAAGACCGCTTTGCTTGTGTCAATCGAGTACATTGGCAAATATCCGCCAATCAAAGCAAAAGCGGCGATTGTCTGTGAGTTGTACCTGGCAGACAACACAAAAGAGCCCACAGTGGTGAGCGCGCACACTGCCAGGGCGGGATACATGCCTAGGATTTTCAAAGTAAAGTAGCTTGTGGCGATCGCGGCATACAGTATGCCCACGCCTCCGGCTGAAATGCCCAATGAAAAGACGTTTGGCTTCTTCCTGTTCAGAGCCTCCCCTGCCGCCAGCATCACGCCGCCCAGCGCAAAGAGGATAATTCCCTTAAGCGTGTCAGGGAGATAGATGTAAGTTAATTGCGCAAGGGCGATCGCGCCAATTATCAACAGGAACACGCCGATGGCATTCAGGACGTTTAATCCAACAAACCTCTCGAAATTGTTCTTCGTAGCGGCTGCTCGGATTTGCCCGTCAGTGATTTGGCTGTTTTTCAGGGCTTCCAGCTCTTCCCTCTCGGCATTGCTAAAAGGCCTTGGGGCATTCGCTGCTTTTTCCTTGGCCTCTGATAGTTTTGTATCCAGCAGCGCAGAAAGCTCATCGGCTTTTTCAAGTATCTCATCCCTAGCCTGGAAGTTTTCCATGGCAAGGGAATCCCTTACACCGTTTATTCGCGCCAAAACTCTGCGCTCAAAGGCTGAGAGCTTGTTTAATTCCCCTTGTATGCCCGAAGCAAAGTAAACTTCAAGCTTCTGGGCTGTTGAATTCACCAGCCGGATCTTTTCATTGTAGATTTGGCTATACAATGCGTTTTTTAAACTTGCATTCTCTGAGGCGAGGGTAGACGTTTCAGCCAAAGCTTTCTCGAATTCAGCGCCCAGCTTGCCAATCTCTTCTTTGAGCCGGGTGTTTTCTTGTGCCAGATCGCTATTTACCAAAGCCTTCAGCTCTGCTTCAAGCTCCAGCAAAACCTCTTTTTGGCGCTCTATTATTTTTTCAAGATTGTTTGCAGTGTCCATAAATTCCACTTCTCATCAAGTACTGTGGTTCGCATATTACGCTTTTCTAAATATACCATTAATATGTTTTTGCTGCAATCTTGGCCCATGCCAATATCTTTGTGCGTTATTTGCCCATAAAAATCGCTGGTTTAATGGTTTTTTTGACTAATAGATGTTGATGGCATATATAAACCTTGGCTGTTTTACAACAAAAAAACCAATTCCGTTACCATATCACGTTACCATATCATAACCATGGTTATCCTCTACAAAGAGGCAGTGCGCATAACAAGCAGCTGAAAAATACTGCCTCGCAAAAAGTCAACCAGTGACACAATAATGGATTTTGAAAGCGCTGGCAAAGGAGAATAAAAGTGGGTTGCTGGAATAACCGGGAAATGCCCACCAAACGCAATAGGGACAACGCAAAATAATAGCTCCATGCAATACACTCAAGGCGCATTGCATGGAGCTAGTTGCAGTTTTTATGGGAAAGCGCCTTGAGTGCAGCTGATATATGCCACAATCAAGCAGTTCATAACACTATAACAACTCCCCGTGCCTTTTAACAAAAATCCTCTTAAATACCGTCACCAGACCCATATACAATACAATCGTCAATGCCAACCAAGGGAAATACACCCGCGGCAAGGCGGCAAAACCAAATGACGCGCCAAAACTGGTAAAAGGAATAATGGTCAGAATAGAGCATCCGGCGAAAGTGATCAGTGTTAGCGGCGCAGACGCATAACTCTGCACAAATGGGACCTTCTGCGTACGGATCATATGGATAACCATTGTCTGTGACCACATGGATTCAACAAACCACCCAGCTTGGAACATGGAGATATAAAGCGCCCGCATAGCTGGATCTGCGAGTTGGTGGAATAGCATTCCGCCGCACATGGCAGGGCAGATAAAGAAATACATCAGTATGTACGTCGTGATATCGAACAAAGAACTTGTTGGGCCAATCCATAGCATGAAACTGCCCACAGAAGAGGCGTCCCATTTCCTCGGAACTTGGAGAAATTCTTTGTCGACATTATCCCATGGAATCGCCGCGCATGAAAAGTCGTAAATCAAATTGAGCAGGATGATCTGGATCGGCAGCATCGGTATAAACGGGATAAATGCGCTGGCAGCTAACACCGATAGCATATTTCCAAAATTGGAGCTTGCTGTTGTTTTGATGTACTTAATCATGTTTGCATAGGTTCTGCGCCCTTCTATGATTCCCTGCTCCAACACCATCAAGTCTTTTTCAAGCAGAATAACATCAGAGGATTCTTTAGCGATATCTACCGCAGTATCAACTGAGATGCCCACATCTGAAGCTTTGAGCGCCGCAGCATCGTTGATGCCGTCCCCCATATAGCCGACGTTGTAGCCATTGTTTCGAAGCACTGTAATAATTCTTGCTTTTTGCATAGGCGAAAGCTTTGCGAATACGCTCACTGCTTGCGCGCTGTCTGAAAGCTCATCGTCATCCATGGAGTCTATATCGGAACCGAGCAGAATGCGCTCGACCGGGAGCCCTACCTGGCGGCAGATGGCGCGTGCGACTCTATCGTTGTCGCCAGTCAAGACTTTTACCTCTACGCCATACTCTCGTAGAGCGCTGATTGCCTCTGCGGTAGATTCCTTGGGCGGGTCAAGAAAAGCCAGGTAGCCCATCAATACCATCTCTGATTCGTCGGATACAGAAAAACTATTTCCGATATTGGGAGTGTTTTTTTGTGCTAATGCAATGACCCTCATTCCCTCTTCATTCAATTGGTCTACTTTAGTGAAGATATATTCTTTTATTTTGTCCGTAATTGGCAGCACCATGCCCTCATACTCGGCATAACTGCATATGTCAAGCATCTCCTCCACAGCGCCTTTTGTGATCACCTGTGTCTTTCCATTTGCCACCACCACACTCATACGGCGCCGCTCGAAGTCAAAGGGGATTTCATCCACTTTGACGAAACGTTCTGCAAGACCTCGCAGCTCCTCCACTTTGCCCTGCTCCTCAAATGTATGGTGGATGATAGCTATGTCCATCAGATTCTTAAGCCCCGTCTGGTAATAGCTGTTAAGGAAAGCGTGGCGCAATACCCGTGTGTCCTCTTCTCCATGGATATTGAGATGGTACTGTAAAACCACTTTATCCTGAGTCAGAGTGCCTGTTTTGTCAGTGCATAGAATATTCATCGAGCCAAGGTTCTGGATTGAGTTCAGGTTTTTGATAATGGTCTTTTTCCGGGACATAGCTACTGCGCCTTTGGCAAGGCAGGTCGTGACAATCATCGGGAGCATTTCAGGCGTCAATCCCACTGCGACTGATAGCGCAAATAGTGTAGCTTGCATCCAGTCGCCTTTGGTAAACCCATTGACAAACAAAACAACAGGAGCCATTACCAGCACAAAACGCAGCAGCAGCCATGCCACAGTGTTGACGCCTTTTTCAAAGCTGGTCTGGGCAGGCTTGTCGCTGGCGTTTTTTGCGATTTCGCCAAAAAGGGTATCATTGCCCGTCGCTATTACAACACCAGCCGCGCTTCCACTGACGACATCTGTACCCATAAACGCGAGGTTGGAAATTTCGGTTAGGGCGCCAATCACTTGCACTGCTTGTGATGTCTTCTCCACTGCCATGCTCTCCCCTGTCAGCGCCGACTGGCTGATAAATAAATCTTTTGCCCCGATGATCCTCATATCTGCGGGGATCATATCTCCCGCCGCCAACTGCACGATGTCGCCTACTACCACGTCCTCAAGCGGGATTTCTTGTGGTCCTGCTCCCTGGCGAAGGACATTGGTGGTGGTTGTTATCATTTTCAGCAAATTCTCGGCTGCCTCGCCACTTTTCGTTTCTTGCACGAACTGGAGTATGCCAGATAAGAGCACCATCGTTGTGATGATAACAACAGTTGTAGGATTGGCTTCCCCAGGAGCCGCCAGAATAATGTCTGTGAACGCCGATACCGCCACCAAACCGAAAAGAATGGCAGTAAATGGATTTATGAACGCATCTGCGACACGCTTTAGCGTTGATATCTTTTTACCGTGTGTGACTGTATTGCTTCCGTACATCTCGCGGGACGCTTCTGCTTGTGTTTCGCTCAACCCATCCGGCGATGTTTCCAGCATTGCATATAGTTTTTCGATTCCAGCTCCAGCAGCTGACAGCATCCTATCACGCACTTGGCTGCTGCTTGCCGTTTTATCAAATGTCTTTTTGTGTTCTATTGTGGTGTTTTTTGCCACGCTCATTGTGCCTGTACCTCCGTTTTCTAAAATTTGTGATATTGCGTGGAAGCACAGCCCCAAAAATTGACAGGCTACATTCTTGCCGTGGTGATGACGGCATGGAAATTGGCTTTCCTTGCCGACGTGGTGGTACTTCGATACAGCCCATCAAATTCAGGACTGCATATACTGCCAGATTCCATTCCGCTCACCTCGCTCCATTATTGAAATATTATCTTAAGCTCCAATTTGGGCATTATAAATACATAAAAGCGCACCTATGGAACATATTACTGTCCCACAGATGCGCGTATCACTCACCTGCTGCCGCGATTCGCAGCCCAGCCCCACAACCTCTAAAAAAAGGCCATCGCCTGCTCAGTTTCTATTTTATTGTATGCAGTGTAAAGAGTATTGATTTATTATGCCACAGGAACATGGATTTGTAAAGTGAAAATATTCGACCCAAATTGGCGAAAAACCAAGATATCAATGTCCAAGTGTGGGAATAAGTGGCGAGATCCTGCCAACTTCGAGGGTTGATTGTGTGCTGGAAATCCATTGACTTTTTGTTATGGAGATGTAGAATAAGGATTAATTATGTCAAAGTGTTCCTAAAGGCTTCCCTTTATTGTATCTGAAGCTGCCTTTAGGATTAACAGGGAACGCAGGAGCGCAGGATTTTGGTGCGCTTAACTGCACGGTACCGCTACTGTATGCGTGTTGCCGGCTATCCGTTGGCGAAAGCCAGCCACTGTAATGGCAAGGCAGGAGAGCAGGCTGTGGGCGAAAACCCGCAGGCACGAGAGTCAGGAGACCGGCTTTGATTTGTCAAATTGGTCCCGCGGGTACTGGGCTGTTTGGTTGCTTCGTGAATAATCGGTTGCGAAGATGTTGTTTTGCATCTTCGCATTTTTTTTGTTGGGTTTGGGCAAGCAATGCAAAGAGAAATATATAAAAGAGGTTTTTTATGGCTAAAAGAATCATGGTACAAGGCACAATGTCATCTGCAGGCAAAAGCATCCTTACAACTGGCTTATGCAGAGTGCTGCGGCAAGACGGGCACAAAGTTGCCCCCTTCAAGTCCCAGAATATGTCAAGGTTCTCATACATAACCCAAGATGGATTGGAGATAAGCAGGGCCCAGGTTGTCCAAGCCGAGGCTGCGGGGATATTGCCGGATACAAATATGAACCCAATACTGCTAAAGCCCGTCACTGACATGGGGGCAGAAGTGTTTGTCAACGGGGTATCCCGGGGGCATATGAGCGCGGCAGATTATTTTGGCTACAAACTGGGGCTTGTCCCCGATATTTTGGCAGCATTTGAAACGCTGTCAGGGCAAAACGACATTATCGTTATTGAGGGGGCAGGAAGCCCGGCAGAGATTAATTTGAGGGACCACGACATTGTGAATATGGGCCTTGCCGAGCTGGTTGACGCCCCAGTGCTGTTGGTTGGCGACATTGATTGCGGAGGCGTTTTCGCGCAGATTGTGGGGACATTGGCCCTTCTTGAAGATAATGAGAGGGACCGGGTCAAAGGGACTATTATCAACAAGTTCCGGGGGGACATCGAGATACTGCGGCCCGGCTTGTCAATGCTGGAGGAGAAAAGCGGCAAGCCAGTGGTAGGGGTTATGCCATTCCTGGATATAGACATTGAAGAGGAAGACAGCCTTGTGAGGGGAGCAGCGAAGAGCGCAGAGTTTGATGGCCAAATTGACAGGCAGGCTTACAAGGAGATCCAGTACGACAAGTTGGCAGCTGCGGTTAGGGAGCATTTGGACATGGAATTTATCTACAAAATCCTCGATAGCCAAATTTAGTATCGAAATATAAACAGCGCAGGATAGATTAATACCTGCGCTGCCATTTTTCTCCTAATTACACCCCGACAAGGGCGCTTTCAATGCTCGATACCCGTATAATCTCGTCTTTCATTGCCGCATACTCTTTCAGAGAGCAGTATTTGTCGACCATCGACACAATAAAACTCTCAGGGTACTTTGGCAAGCTTATTGTCAAGGGCCACATATGCTTTGATACAATGTCCCTCTCAATTTCGTTGAGAGCGAAATAGTCCTGGGCGTTTTTAAGGGCTGCCTTGCTGTGGCAGCTTAGATGCTCATAGCGCTTCGCTACTTTGCAATCGTAAAGATAAAGGTCATGCAGCAACCCGCCTCTTCCTGCAGAATGGCAGTCCAAGCTCAATTTTTTGCATGCCCAATAAGATATGTAGGAAACATGGACAGAGTGCTCGAAGCAATTAATTTGATAATGGTGCCTGAATGATTTCATTTGTTGGATGATAGGATGTGTCAAGAGGGGTTTCATCTCATCCACGTATTCATCCACCCGTCCGCATATTGCGCTGACATCAAAGAACGGTTGTTTAAACAATAATGCTACCTTCTTTTCCTTATTCATGTGCTATGGTCATTTTTGAGCCAATGCAAATAAGTCCGCATTGATAATATATAGATTTTGATAACGCTCAGCAAGTCTTTTTGTAAATTATTCACTAAAAATCAATTGTATATATAATTTTTCTCAAGTTGGCTTTGCTTAAATGCCTACTCTTGGCACAATGTCACAATAATGACTTGGCGCCTGGCAAATACCCTTGGAAGGTAATCCCCTGTGCCATTGCTCACATACACTGGCACGCCATCCATTGATTTTGCCCAGCCTTTCATAAAACGCTGCCCATATTTTGTCACTCCTTTTGTAAAAGACAAATAGGGAGCCCAAATGCCAAATAATGTAACCTGCCCGCTGTGGGTATGGCCGCAAAGCGCCAAGTCCACCCCTTTTGTGCTCTGGAGCATAGTCACATCGGGGTTGTGGGATAAAAGGATGACAAAATCGTCTTCCTTTGAGCCTTCAATAGCCTTAGCAATATCGGGTTTGCGCAAGATGAGGTCCTCGACGCCTGCCAGAAAAAATCCTTCCCTTACATACAGCCCGCTATTCGTCAAGGGAATGATTGAAAACTTCTCCATGGCGCGAAACAGTGTCCTGTAATTGTCATGGTTGCCGTCTACGCCATATATACCGTCTTTAGCCTCAACCTGTGACAGGATCTCTAAAGCTCGCTCTGGCGCTTTGCCTTTGGTTGGGAAGTCGCCGCCCAACAGAAGCAAGTCCAGGCCTTTGGTGTTCAGCTTGTCAACCATGGCATTCATTGTATCGCTTGGAAGGGCATGGATGTCTGTAATGAAACCTATCCTGTACCCGTCAATGTGGGAGGGCACATCGGGGGAAACCAGGGGGACCTCTTTGTACTGGATGATCTTGTCTATTGTCATTGCCGAGGCAATATGCACTAGGGCTACCGCCAAAGCTGTTATAAAAGCCACTTTCAATAACTTATCTCCCTTTGATGAGGCTTGAGGCTTCTTAATGTCAAATTCCATACCTTGGATTCTACCAAAGAAAACACTATGTGCTGAGAGGTTTGGGCATAAAGGGATGGTTTCCGCAATTTGGCATACATTTGAAAAAACTCAACACTGCCATTATTCATTTCTCATACAACCGATTGTTTTGGCATAAGCCACACTCCCGCACATAGCTTTGCGCCGTGCTCCTTGGCCCCGCCCAGCGGCGGGATATTTTCCAAACTTTCTGTGTGTGCCCTACGGTCTTAAAGGGTAATTTGCCAACACACGGTGCGATTTTGCCTCTATTTGGGATTGGGGCGCTTCTCCCGCTGCTCTCAAAAACACACCGCTGCCATTAGAGGCATTCCCATTCTTGTTGTTGTCTTTCATCCGGCACCTCCGGGAGCATATATTCTAGGGATTAATCTGCCAGGACGGCTAGAGGAGGCGACAGGTTGCCTGGCAAACCGAAAACATCCGAAAACATCAACCTCCATGCCCTCTATGTCGCTGGCACCACTGATTTTGGCATACCCAGGATGATTTGTGTCCGATCCTAGCAAAGCGGCAAATGTGCTGAAGGAAAATGGTTTATTGTCAAAACCTCTGATGTGATTGCTGCAGCAGTGGGCTACAACCCTGCACAAAGCGCTGCGGGAGTTGAAGCGCTTAACATATCTATTAAAATATGTATGCGTTTACGAGCCGGCATCAGAACTACGACGCAATTATCATACTAAGCCTCAGCAATCAAGACATGGGGCTTGGCAATTTGGGGAACAGCAATCTGGTTTCACTGGGTGATTGCTTTTTGATGCAGTGAATGATGCTTTGGGAAAGGGGACATGTAATAGATTTGGAGAATATCTGAAGCCGTTTTATTAAAACCGTTTTTCCATGGGAAATGGAATTGGCATAGATTTACGTGCCTGTATGTTAGCGTTGCGCAAGGCGGCTCTTCGCGCTTGGCAGACTCCCCTTTCATGGTCCACAGCAATTTTGCAAATGTTTGAGGTGTAGATATTGGTGGATAGTGGCTCCATCAAGTAGTTTTCACCTCTGAAAACATTAAGGGCAAACGCTTAACCGCCAATCCGCTTGTGTAGTATTACTTGTGCTGTATAGCATTTATGCATCGAAGATGGTCCTAGCGTCCCGATTGCTGAAAATGGCATGCAAACAGGTTTCGTTGATGAAACTATATAAACATAATGCAGGCACGGTCAATGTTGCCCTGCCTGTTTATCTGGATTCTCACTTTCCAATTTGGCATACATCAACAACTTGGTTGGCGCTGCCTTTTGACTAGCGAAATAGCCTTCTAAAGCTTTGCAATAATCAACCTTGTTGTTGCCTCTGCAATTTGCCGTACACAAAGCCACCTAATATGAAGGCAACTGCAATCAAAACAGTCAAGTTTCCACGCGTTGGAAATGAAACTGTAGGCAATGCATTGATAATGCTTTTGATCTTTGCATAATCAAAAGCCATGCCCTTCATCCATCCAAGTTCTTCCCATTTCTCGTAGTCAGGTTTACTTGGATAACTGATAATAACAAATTTGCCAATCTCTCCATTGTCGCCGGGGTATAAAGCCACTGGATTAAAAAAGCAAGGCAAATCACGTACAAGCAGCGGTGTTCTATCTCTAATCCCTGAGGCATTGTAGGCGCTTGCATAATAGTCTGCAAATGGGAATTCGGGAGAAGAATACCCAACTCCAGAAACCTCCCAATTTCCGACTTTTGTGGCATACCCCTCTGGATCCTGCATCATTCTATATTCTTTTTTTGTAGCTGGCAACACACGTGAAATATCGACAATAACTGTATGCCCATCAACATATATCAAAAATTCATAAAAATATCCGCCCTTCTCCAGATTTTTCTTAAGATCATCAAAATTGTTTGTTCCCAGCGCAAAAATATTTGTGCCAGTGTAAATTTTATATGCATTTGAAAAATCAACATCATGGTTAGTTATTTCTCTTGGAAGCATGCCAAAAAAACTTTGATTTACTTCGATGGCTATTCTGGAGCTGATATATTCAAAATCCATATCCTCTGGGTATTCCGGAAAGCTCGCTAAAACAGGCGCAGGAAATAGGCAACTTGCCAGCCAAACGTAAAGGGCAAGTGCAATAACAGTCTTATTTCTTACCATTATCCAATCCTCACATACTTTGCGGTTGCGTTCTTAACAATTTGGCAACAGTGCGTCCTAACCATTCTGTTCAAAATTAAGCACTGCCCTGCCGTAGTTTTTCATTTCCTTTCGATGTCACAGCCTGTATACCTCTTCAACATTTCCTAGTCATGGAAAAGCCGGGCTTTTTTCTGCAATCATATTGCTCTGCACAAGAATAATTGCTCCCGTCAATTTTATTTTTTTGCATCCAACACGGGTTTTAACAGCTTTGGTTGATGCTGCCATCTGGAGGAGTATGTCCCCAAAAAAACAGGAATGATATTCTTGCTGGAGCGCATCTAATGAATCCAAATTTATATATCACACAATTTTTTCTGTTATATATCATAATATTCTTGTCGAATAATTGCAACAACTTCATCTTTTTTATCAGCGCTCAAAAAATACTGGCAAGTCGATACTGCTTTCAGCCGGGAATCCAAGGCATATCATTTGTGTTATTTGTACTATTATTAGCTGTCTAAAAAGCTGATTTTTTATTTTGCAATACTTATGCGCAATATTGTTTTTTGTGTGTATCATAGGATTAATATCACTAAAGCATTCTATACTTTGTTTATAAAGAAAAATATACAAAAACTTCTACTTGCCTTAATTGTCTGGATTTAATGGGTTGCACAGCTATCAAGTATTAATTACATATTGCAGGCGGTCTTAAATGCCATGCCTTAGGTAGCCAGGCATACAAAATAAAAGAAAGTGGTGTTAGGATGAAAGAAGAGATCAAAGCATTACAAGATGAACGTGTCCAAATTTACAAAGATTTTTACAACAACACTATTCCAAAGAGAATTCCAATCAGTTTGTCAATTCCCGACAGGGTTGTAGCCGCACGCTTGGGGCTAAGCGGCATTGACATCCACTACTCGCCATCTGTCCTTGATGACGAGAAACGCAAGTTGGCAAGCATGTTCTACTCCGACTCTAATCCTTTCTCGGCAGGAGCCACTATACTAAGCAGAGGCCCAGGATTCTTCAATCTCATGAAGAGCCAGTCATTTGTTATGGCGCAAAACGGGTTTATGCAGCATCCTGAAGTCATTGGAATGTTCGCTGACGAGTACCAGCAGCTAATAGACGACCCAATGTCCTTGCTTTATGATGTTGTCATACCACGCCAGTACAAAACCTTTGGCATGAACGCTGCCGCCGCAGTCAACTATTTCAATATGGGAATGGCTTGGCTCAGGACAGTCACTGAAGAAGCCGCCCCAGTTGTGCGCGAGCTCAATGAAGAGTACGGATACTGGCCAGGGGCGCCAAGGGGCTCAAGCACAGGCAGCGTCGCCCCCTACGACTTTATCGCAGACCAGCTGCGCTCCTTCTCTGAAATCTCAAAAGACATAAGGCGCAACAGGGAGCAAGTCAAAGAAGCTTGCGACGCTCTAGTGCCTTTGATGTTCGACTGGGGAATGCCCACCGCCCCCGACCGCCAAGGCATGGTGAGGATCCCGCTGCACATGCCTACATTCATGCGCGAAAAAGACTTCTCAGAACTCTGGATGCCTTCATTCCTAAGGCTGGCTGAACAGTGGGCAGCGCGAGGTGTGCGAACCCGCGTATTCTGCGAGGACGATTGGACGAGGCTGCTTGACAGCATCCAAGACATGCCATACAATTCCGAAATGCAATTCGAGTACGGCGATTTCCAGACTATCAAGGACAAGGTCGGGCCGAAATATATCATAACCGGCATGTTCCCTCTCCATTATGTGGGACGAGCCACAGTAGAAGAGATGCTGGACAAGGCGAAGGAGATGCTTGACATCATGATGCCAGGCGGCGGCTACTTGTGGGGCTTTGACAAAGGGCCTCTCTATGCAGGGGATATCAACATTGACAACTACGCTGCCCTTGGAGAGTTTGTGCGCGATTATGCGGTTTATGACAATGCAGGCGAGTCCTATGGAAAACCGACTAATTATGAAAACTACGCAATTGACCCGTCAATCGAGGTCCTGCCAGACTCTCCTTACATCTTCAACTGGGACAGGTTCAAGAAAGAGTATCCGCTAGTTCCTGACTCCGCAGAGAAACAGTTCAAGTTGCTCCAAAAAGCCCAGCTTGATACTATGTTGCAGCTGCTCAGGTAGCGGCTTGGGAACTGGGCGGATTCAAAACTAAGTTTATTATTGACAAGGAAATCAGGAGCTATTAAAATATTCCTTTTCAAGCTCGCCGCATGGGGCAAACCAAGCCCCTTCTGGCGAGCTTCTCATTTTGATTATACTTTTTTTGATATCTTATATGTGAATAACCACACTTATATCCAGAACGCCTAATATCATTATTGATATAAAATATACCCGCTTGGCTCGGCAGCGGGCAAGAGATGGCTCGCACCTGTGGCCATACCAATGCAGAATGCTTTGGATTTGTCCATAATACCTGTTTTTTGTTCAGGTTTTTGGCAATCCAGAGCATTTTTATTTCGAATGTTTTATAGATTTGAAACGCAAAATTTGCACTTCATATCTAAAACATTTGAAAAAGACAAACCTAGGGAACCACTGGAGCAAGAGGAGTAAAATTAGCGCTTGATCTAAAACCTCCGTAATATTCCGAGTTGATGAAAGAGCAGCTACGAGTAGACTTGTCATTTTTTATTCAGAACAAACTGGATAAAAGAGGCTTCCTCTTACAAGCAATTGGGGGCGCCGCATAGCAAAGAACAGAAATAACTATAAATAAGTCTGCTTTGGCTACGCAAGTCCAATGAACCATTACTATAAACTTACATATTATAATAAAAATGTAACTAATGGGTTCGTGTTAAAAGTATGATTTTGGCAATTCGTTTTTGTTAGAAATTGTGGACCATTTATAGACATGTAAAAAATTCTATGCCTAATGCGCTGGATGGCAATTATTTTAGCCGCTGGAAGTGTGGCATTGTTGCGGCCAATAGGCATTTAGTGTCAGATGTGCCTGATCTTGTGCTTGTGATATATGGCGAATCCTATACGATTGAAAATGGCAGCGATGATTCAATCTGGTTGCTATTTGAAGAAATTAATTTTAGTAACAAATCTGCCCTACAAGGAGTATTGACATGAAACGAGCGATTTTCTTTATTCTTGCACTTTGTGTTGTGTTCTCTCTTGCAATAGACAAGGCAGCAGCAACGACGTCACATAATGACGGTGCAAGAGAAGCGCTGAAATATGTAGATGACAGCAGTAAAATTGGGGCAAAGGCAGTTTACCTTAATTCGAGAGCTCCAACATATGGAACCGTAACTATCAGGTACAATGCAAATGGCGGAAGAAGGGCGCCGAATAGCCATAGCGTAAAAAAAGACCGCTATGGCATCGTGAGATTTAACCTCTCGTCAGCCAAGCCAACCAGAGACGGTTATATTTTTCAAGGCTGGCGGCTTGAAAACAACTCTTCTAATGCTCTCGCCAACCCAGGGCAAAGCATAAGGATCAGCCTTAGAAACCCTAGAAACAATGCAACCTTGACCTATTACGCACAGTGGAAACGCATTGATATACCTGATGGAACTGTAACTATCAGGTACAATGCAAATGGCGGCCGCGTCGCGCCAAATAGCCATACCGTAAAAAAAGACAGAAATGGCGTCGCGAGGTTTAACCTCTCTTCTGCCCAGCCAACCAGAGACGGTTATATTTTTCAAGGTTGGCGGCTTGACAACAACACCGCCAATGCTATCGCCAGACCTAGGCAAAGCATAAGGATCCGCTTTGCCAACCGCAGAAACAATGAAACCTTGACCTATTACGCACAGTGGAGGGCTGAAAGACCTGATCCTAACCATAAGGTAACTATCAGGTACAATGCGAATGGCGGCCGCGGTGCGCCAAGAAGCCATACTGAGACAACGGACAGAAATGGCATCGCGAGATTTAACCTCTCTTCTGCCCAGCCAACCAGAAACGGTTATACTTTTCTAGGTTGGCGGCTTGAAAACAGCTCTGCCTATGCTATTGATAGCCCTGGGCAAAGAATAACGATAGACCTTGGCCGCAGTGCACGCAACAGCACCCTGACCTATTACGCACAGTGGAAAACTGGCCCGGGACCTGGAGAAGTAACTATCAGGTACAATGCGAACGGCGGAAGCGGTGCGCCAAATAGCCATACTGTGACAAAGGACCGAAATGGCATCGCGAGATTTAACCTCTCTTCTGCCACACCAAGAAGAAAAGGTTATGATTTTCTTGGTTGGCGGCTTGAAAACAGCTCTGCTTATGCTATCGATACCCCAGGGCAAAGAATAACGATAGACCTTGGCCGAAATTCAGGCAACACAACCTTGACGTATTACGCCCAGTGGAGAGCCGATATACCTGGTCCTGGACATGGCGATATAACTATCAGGTATAACGCGAATGGCGGCAACGGTGCGCCAAGCAGCCATACCGTGACAAAGGACCGAAATGGCATCGCAAGATTTAGCCTGTCTTTGGCCATACCGACCAGAAACGGTTATGATTTTCTAGGTTGGCTGCTTGAAAACGACTCCGTTAATGCTATCGTTAGCCCCGGGCAAAGCATAACGATTAACAATAGCGGCGGTCGTACAGGCATCATCTCCCAGACCTATTACGCACAGTGGAAAGATAGTAGAACTGAGAGTGAATACGGAAACGTAACAATCAAGTATAATTCGAATGGCGGCAGCTGGGGACCAGATAGCCATACAGTGAAAAAAGACAGAAATGGGGTCGCGAGATTTAACCTCTCCTCTGCCCAGGCAAGAAGACCAGGTTATCGTTTTGCTGGTTGGCTGCTTGAAAACAGCTCTGCCAATCCTATCGTTAGCCTTGGGCAAAGCATAACAATCAGCCTTGGCAGCTCTACAGGCGATATAACTTTGACTTACTATGCTCAATGGGAAGCCACAGAGGAAACTACTCGAAGAGAAGAAATATTCACAACAGAGGAAATACCCACAACAGAAGAATTATTCACGACAGAGGAAATACTCGAGATAGAAGAGAGGCACGAAACAGAAGAAAGACCAATACCCAATATAGAGAAAAGGCCTGAGACAGAAGAAAGACCAATACCCAATATAGAGAAAAGGCCTGAGACAGAAGAAAGACCAATACCCAATATAGAAAAAAGGCCTGAGACAGAAGAAAGACCAATACCCAATATAGAAAAAAGGCCTGAGACAGAAGAAAGACCAATACCCAATGCAGATGAATCACCTTCTGAAACAGAATCACCGAGGCCTCAAAGAATCCGCGATAGAAATTAATCTTCACTTGATTAAGAATTGATTCAGTTCTAAGATATATCGACTCATTTAGATAGAATAAACAAACTCAAAACGAGTTCAGATGCAATCCGCTGAGCTCGTTTTGAAGTTTCTACTGTCATGCAATATAACTCCGCTACGCCGCCGAACGGCCAGATCGCTTCACTGCACGATTTTAGTGATTGGGGCCTTTTTTAGCAATGCGGGATATAACCGGCACAATTTTACCGCCAGATTGGCAATAATAACACTACTGCTAGGCAGTGACTTGATAATTAGCCAATTACAGTTGGGGATAACAAAATTTTCTTTTTCCATTAATGCGCTCATACAGAAAAAATATGGTCTAATATTTGTAGGAAGCAAGGCGCTGGCAAGCGGGATTAGGGATTGCTTCGCCATCCACAATAAAGCGCAAAGCGGAATACTGGCAGATTGCACACAGCTCCAAATAGCCGCTTGATTCTTCCGGATATTTAAAACTTGGCAACCGCAACTGGCGAAGTGTACAAGCCCCAAGCAAACTATTTACTTGCTTCCTTTGCTTCAACGCCGCAACACATAAGTGGCAAGTCCACAATTAGCTTCACAATTAATAACAACCAGACTTTCAAAACTTGTCGAAAAGGAGATAATGCAAATGACATGCCTGCCGCGAAAAACGAGGTCTTCGGACCTGTCTGCTGCATAATAAAAGCGGACAGCGAAGATGATGCTGTCCGGATCGCCAATGACACTGAGTATGGATTGTCAGGCAGTGTGTTTACAACCGACTTGTACCATGGCATTCAGGTAGCGAAGAGGATTGAACCAGGAATGGCCCATGTTAACGACCAGCCGATCAACGACGAGCCCCATGTGATGTTCGGTGGCGAAAAAGCCTCTGGCATCGGGCGCTTCAATGCCCAATGGGTGGTCGACAAATTCACTACCCAAAAGTGGGTAAGTGTCCAAACAGAGTACAGGTTCTAGCTATGCTGGATACAAAGCGGCTGTAGCCATTTGTGGCTTCAGCCGCTTTTTCCCAAATATCGGCACAATTCGTGATAGGCGCCATTCTGGAAATAAATGGAGTGACTAAATTCGTACAAATCGCTAAATTGGTAGCCCAAAAAAAACTTGCTTCTTCGCTCTATCCATTTAAAAAAAGAAAAAAGAAAGGTTTCTTTTTATTAAATTAGGAATTATTTCATTTTTAATTGTTTAAATTCGGCAAATCGCTGGATGTTCCTTATTGACAGTTGTTGGTTGAAGTTATATAATTACTTATATTTTCCCTAAACTTTTATAATTTGAGGTAAATTATGCAATACAATCCATATGAAAGCGCACAGACCCAATTCGACAATGTGGCTGAGCAGATGGGCTTAGAGCCAGCCGCCAGGGAGTTGCTCCGCCAGCCAATGAAAGAATTCCACTTTACAATTCCGGTCAAGATGGATGACGGAACAGTCAAGGTATTCAAAGCCTACCGAATCAACCATAACGACGCAAGGGGGCCGGCAAAAGGCGGCTTGCGTTTCCATCCTGAAGAGACTGCCGACACAGTCAGGGCTTTGGCTATGTGGATGACATGGAAAACCGCTGTAGTCAACGTTCCCCTTGGGGGAGGCAAAGGCGGCGTGGTCTGCGATCCGCGCACAATGTCCCTTGGCGAGCAGGAGCGCCTGTGCCGGGGCTATATCAGGCAGGCATATGCCCAGATCGGGCCCAATATCGATGTGCCTGCGCCTGACATTATGACCAATGCCCAGCATATGTTATGGATGATGGACGAATATGAAGTGTTAGCCGGTGGCAGGTATCCAGGAGTCATTACCGGCAAACCGGTTGGGGCAGGAGGATCTTTAGGCCGCACGGAAGCCACTGGCTTTGGCCTTGTCTACATACTCAAAGATTTCTTGGAAGCCGAGAATATCGACATCAAGGAAACCACCGCCAGCATCCAAGGATTCGGCAATGTGGGCCATTATGCGTTCCAGATGTATGAGGAATTGGGCGGCACAGTCATGTGCATCTCTTGTTTTGACAACAACGACAAAAAAGCTTACACCTACCGCAAGGACGGCGGATGCAAGTTCGCAGAGCTCGTGTCTATCACAGACGCCTATGGCAGCATTGACAAAGAGAAAGCGCTGGCCTTGGGCTACGAGGCGCTTGATGGCGATGCTTGGCTGGCAGCGGATGTCGACATATTGTTGCCTGCCGCTATAGAAAACCAGATAACGCCTGCAGTATTTGGGAACATTTCCAGTAAGGTCAAGATAATCCTTGAAGGCGCCAATGGTCCAACCACACCAGACTGCGACCCGCTGATCAGCGAGAGGGGCATAGCTTTGATCCCAGATTTCCTTGCCAACTCCGGCGGGGTCACTTGCAGCTATTTCGAGCAGGTGCAGTGCAACATGAATTATTTCTGGACGCTTGATGAAGTTTTAGAGAAACTGAACCAAGCAATGTCTAGCGCATTCAGGGCCGTATACGACCTTTCCAAAGAACGCGGGCTGTACATGAGGGACGCCGCTTATATAATCGCTATCGAGAGGGTCAGAGACACTATCAAGTTGCGTGGCTGGGTATAATAATATTAACACCATCAACAAGCAAAAAGGCTGCGGCAAATAACCACAGCCTTTTTTATCCGGTCTAGAATCAGGCATCAAGCGCCTTTTGCGACATTTCAAACTCGTTGCCGTCAGGGTCTTTGACTATAAACGCCCCGGAGCCGTCATCCCGCCTTCTGACACCAGTTATTTCGACCCCTTTGGCTTGGAGCTCCTCCATCGACTTGTCCATATCCTCTATTATAAGGCAAGTGTGGGCAAAGCCGATTGTGGATTCTGATTTTTGCGCCTTTTCATTCCCGCCAGAGAACAATTCGATGCTCTGGCCATCGCAAATCTTCAAAAAGACAATTTTGCGCTCTGGCCGGTCCATTTCGCGCTCAACTTCAAAACCAAGAATATCCCTGTAGAACTCTATGGATTTCTCCAAATCTCCCACTACAAAACCGTTATGCCCAATTCCTAATATTCCCATATCTTTTTCCTCCATGTATTTTATCCTAACGCTTGTGCTTCTTGTCTTTAACTTCCTTAAGCCTTTGCTTCATGTTGTTTTTGCCGCCAAACATCCTTTTGATCTTTTCATTCTCCAATTGCCGGGATGTAAGGCCTTCATATCCAGCCTCCCTTTGGAGCTTTTGAAAGCCCTCAAAACGCTTAGCATCAAGCGACCCATTTGATATCGCTTGTTGCACCATGCAGCCGGGCTCGCTGGTATGCGAGCAGTCGCTGTATCTGCAATCCTGGGCAATCTCCAAAATGTCCTCGAAAGCTTTATCCAAGTTGGCGGAATAAATTCCAAGCTCCCGCATGCCAGGGGTGTCGATGAGTATGCCGCCTCCTGGAATCAAAAGCATCTGGCGGCTGCTTGTCGTATGCCTGCCTCTGCCATCGTTTTCGCGTATTTCGTTGGTTTCAAGCACATCGCTGCCCAAGAGCTTGTTTGCCAGCGTCGACTTGCCAACCCCTGAAGAGCCGACAAAAGCGATAGTTTTGCCTTTGGAGGCATATTGCCTGACCTCATCAAGCCCATCCCCGTTTTCAGCCGAACAGGCGATTATGGGGCATCCCATGGCGATTGGCTCAATTAGGCTTATATGCGATGCCAAATCTGGGCACAAATCGGTTTTGGTCAAAACGACAACAGGCTGCGCCCCGCTGTCCCATGCGATTGCCAAATATCGCTCTAGGCGGCGGAGATTAAAGTCCCCATTGAGAGACATGCAAATTAAAAGTGTGTCGATGTTTGCCGCGATCACTTGGGCGCCTCCTGCTGTTCCCGCGCCTCTCCTGGCGAATACGCTTCTGCGCTCCAGCACATGGTGTATTGTCCCGTCCCCGCCATCGCCGCCTGTTTTGTCCACTATCACCCAATCTCCAACTGCCGGGTAGTTTCCAGGGTGGTTGGCGCTGTAGGCAAACCTCCCAGATACCCGGGCCAAGAACAGCCCTTCGACCCCGGCGACCTGGAAAACCCCTTTGCCCTGGCTTGCCACCCGGGCTAAAAAAAGGCCTTTATGCATTGCCGCCTCATCTTCGATGCTGGCTGGCAAACCATAGTCTTTCAAGCTATACTCCAGTCCGCCCTCCTTGTATTTTAGCATTTGAAAAGCAGGGAAGCCTTGGAAGGCACACCCTGCAAATTGCAATGCGTAGTATTTTCGCTGAGCTTTTTAGTTGCTATAGGTTGCGCAGTATTCTTGCACAGCCAATATGTTTTCAGGTTTTGCGTCGTTTGGGAAGGAAATCATCTTGTTTTGGCCCATGACCAATCCTTCTCCAAGCTCCCCTGTAAGCCTCTTAGCCCGCTCAAGGCACTCTGCCACACTGCGCCTTCCCAGATAATCAGGTGTCATGCCTCCAACTATAGCGATGTTGGGCAGCCGCTTGCGCATAACAAACGGGTCGTCCATCTCCGCTTGGGAGAGCAAAACTCCTTTGGGGATCTGTTGGAAGTAGTCGGCAAAAGTCAGCAGCTGGGCTTCTGTGTGCAACTGCATGTACTTTCCGTTCTCATAGCAAAGATCTGTCCATTTTTTCAAGTACGGCCAGTAAAACTCGCCGAATTGTTTTGGATTGCAGATCGAATGGCCAAGGAATGTTTGGTAAAAACCGAAAATCTGGTTTTCCGGGGTCGGAGCTTTAATCTGCTCAAAACTAGCTTGTGTGTTATAGTGTTTCTCCAATGCCGCAATAGCGTCCCTTAACTGGGATGGCCGCCGCCGCATATCGATAGAAATACCCTGTATGCCCCTCAAATAGTTGAACAAAGGCTCAAATGGGACAGTGGCAGAAGCTCCTGCCCTGTTTGGAACCTCAAACACTTCCCTGAAATGCCCGTTGACTTTGGCAACATATGCATTAAATGTGTCTAGCTCTCCCATGGCTTTGAGCATTGCTTCAAATGAGCCTTCCCTGGCCATTGCAGGGCATTTTCGGGGGATTACCACACTCAAGAAAAATCCTTGCGGGTTTTTAATAAGCTGCTCATACTCATCCTCCATCATAAGAGGTTTGTCCACGATTGATAAGGAGCCTATATCGTCGTTTATGATATACCGGTTGCCCTCTACAGCTTCTGTTACCCTGAACGGGTTGCGCTGCCCCAAATAAGTGTAGTAGTCAAAATTATATTTGACATGGAAGCTTGTTGCAGCTTCAAACAGCATGTCGTAGTCATAAAGCGCCTCGGATAGTTTCATCCCTGCGTCATGGATCATAAACGTCCAAAAATTCGAATAGGTCGGAAGCCTGTCGGTCTTTTTAAAAGCCACAGCATCCCGCACCAAGTCCCGTCTTTCTTCAAGCAAACCCATTTTTTTGGTTTTCCTCCCTTTATTGTGTCATAATTGTTTGAAGGAAACCCTTCAAATATGCTTCCCTTCTCTCTTCGGGGATATGCCCAAGCAGTGAAAGCGCTTTTTCCCATCCTTCAGGATAATCAGTTGCCACAATCTCTTTTTCAGCCATTTGCTCTCCTCCAGTACAGATATTGAATTGAATTATATTAAATATAGTATACCATATTTAAATTTAGTTTTCACCCGGGAAAGCCAATATCGAAATGATCCCCTAATTGAAAAAAGGCCAGGTTTATGGCATACGCCACAGCCCTGGCCCTATTTTTTACAGCGAGTACATATCGTCTTCGAACTCGTCTTCGTCAATCAAGATATCGTGGAGCAATTTTTGCTTGTCTTCCCTCCGGGACTTCATCGCAATCAGTATTGTGACGAAGTTGATCAGCACCATTACAGGCGTCCACACATCTGTGAGGGCCATAGGCAGCTTAACATCCTCAGTCGTAAAGAATATTGCCATTCCCAATAGCGCAGGGAAAATGCTTGAAATCCTTGTAAGCGCTTTATGCTTGATATCACGCCTGCTGAAAAACCCGACTAGAAGGGTGCTGGACAATAACACACTTGACAGCGCCAACACGAGGTTTGCTAATGCCCACTTAGTCCTTAGCACCACAGTAGGCCTTTCAAATGATGTAGTCCCGTTCACTGAGACATCCTCGCCCGGCATAAAAGCCGGAAGCAGGTCCCACCCATCAAATTTTTTGTCTTTGATCATTGGAGAATCCACAGGCACGATCGACTCTCCAGGCATATATTTTTGGGAGGCGAACAGTTCACCATCCAAGTAGTAGTACAAAGTGACTACTTCCTTAGTAAACACCGCATCTACTGAAAGGTCGTTATCTGGCATTATGTCCGGCAGCCCTGACCACCCGATAAATTCGCTCCCGCCAATCTCAGGGTCAAGCATCGGCACAATCACATCGCCGCCCTTGTAGAATTCGACTGCGTGCAGAGCTGACCCAACCCAATATGTGATTTGGTAAGCGCCCTCAAAGTATTCGTCCCTTCCCGGCGTTTCCTCATCCTGAGTCTCCTTATCAGGGTGTTCGCTTGATTGGGGCGGGTAAACTGGAGCGGCAGCTTCTATCTTCGTGAACTTGCCTGTGAAAAGCACTTCTTCGACATTGTCGGGCATAATGAATGCCCCGCCTTTATCCACAGCTGCCTCTTTGCTTGCCCAACCGGAAAACTTGTATCCCGACACACTCGGATTTGTAGCCACCTCATAGGACTTGCCTGCCTGCGCGCCTTTAGAAGCAGGCAGACTTGGAGCTTTTGAGGGGACTTCACCGGTGTATTCATACCTTATAACCGGCAATATGGTAAATGTTGACCTTTCTACAATTATTGATTCATAATTGCTGTTGGCGCCGCCTTTAGAAGGCGCGAATCCTGTAATGGCATATGTGCCCACAGACTCTCCGCTTTCTCTGGCGAAATGCGCTATGATATTCTCTGCATCCTCTCCCAGGGCGCCATTGACGGTTGCCGTCAAGCTAGGGTCGCGGTCTCCATATAGTTTAAAGACAGGATCGGGAGTGACATACACTAGCACAGGGGTTTTTGCAATCTCCACATCCACTACAGTGCTTATATCATAGTTGCGGGCTATGTCAATGCCTTTGCTATCATATATAGCTATGTCAAAAACAGCCGAGCGGGAACTGTACGATCCCGCATCCTTGATTCTGAGGCTAGCCCAGGCATCGGCACTGTGGCCTTCGACCAACTCTTCTTCCAAAGACCCTTCAATGTTGAATACTTGGAATCCACCACTATATACTTTGGTTTCTTTTCCAAAAGAGATAGTTATGGGGCGCGCTAACACAGTTAACTCCCCATGGGCTATATCAATGTCAAACATCTCCGTTGAATCAATGCCGTCAACAAATACCTTCGGGCTTCCAACATCCCGGGTAGATATTGTCCCCACATCAACCAGCGCCAACTCGTAATCCCACACAAGCTCTATTACTTCAATATCCAGCTCGATTTTTATCTCAAAGCCTGAAAGAGTGTGCTTGGATCCATCATATGCAACAGTCTTGCTCGGGGCTTGGACGCTCAAAGCGATCTTTTCCACTTTAGCGGGGTCTTGCGCCTCATAGCCTCTGCGTATATTTTTTCGGCGCCGCTCGTTTTCATCGCGCCTGCCAGTTTCACGATCTTGCGCAGCGCCTTTCTCGCCTCTATTAATGATGCCAGATTCTGAATTGACTGTTATCCTGTAATTAGGGCTAACATCAGAGCCCGCGCCATCAAGCATATACGGGCCGCCCGCATCGAAACTGAGATCTCTACAATCCCCGTAGCTGTCAAACCAAGCCACATAGCGGCCTTGCAATACATGGCCATCCACCAAATCGCCTGATACTACTACAGCCTTGAGATAGGCGACACTGCTGCTTGCCCCGTCCCATCCTATTTCGGCATTTTCTGGAGCAATGGACAAATTCCTGGGGGTGACAACAAGCCTTTGGCGCTTGACTACCGGATCCTCCCCTTCACATATGGCCATAACATAAAGCTCCAGCTCCCCGGCGTTCGTAATTGACGGCTGGTCGGTGGAAAACAATGCGCCATCCAGAGAAAATGCCAAAGAGCAGCCATTGGGCAACCAGATGCCATCCATGGGCAGAAGCGGAGAGCCATCGTACACTTTGCGCAAGTCTACGACTTGCAAACCAGCATTGCTATACCCATTGCCTTCATCTTCATAGCCATCACTATAGTCATAGCCATCATCATATTCATCGCCATAATCAACAACATATGCATATGAGCTGTCTTCAAATATGAATTGGTCAATGGCTTCTTGGATCATTTCTTGTGTTGTGGCTTCCTCTTCCCCTAAAAAGACTTGGGCTTGATAAATACCATCATCATTTGACAAATCCAGGTCATACTCTGATGTTGTAGCAAAAAGTAATGGAAAGCCCCTTGCCAAGAAAAAAACCAGAACCAGAACCAGTGTGGTCTTGATTAGCCTGTTCATAAAGAACTCCAGAAATCATTAAATTATAATGTGTCTATTGCGCATAAAAAATAACTGGTCTAGAACATTTTGTTATACGCAAAAACTAGCTGTTTTGCCCTTGTTGCTTAATGCCGAGAACCCAGCTGGCAGAAAGGTCACATAGTTATTAATATTATATAGCTGTTTTATCTATATTTCAATGACATTGAAACTTTTTATATAAATAATTTCTGCTATAGCCTATAACACAGTTATACTTATGCGCTAAATTCACTATTACTGAATTTTTAATTTATATTGCAATTCGCATTATTACCGAACTGTAAACGCTTATACAAAGCAATTATTTAATCATTGCCCTGAAAAGTCAGTTGTAAGCGTTTATTTGAAATTTGCACTTTCAAAAGTGTGTGAAGAATTTAATCGAATGTCCATTCTAGCCATGCAAAGACAACCACTGACTCATTATCAATACAATATTATTGTAATTATATACATATTAACAACTATGTTGAGGTTTGCTTTTTTATCATTAAGGTGAAATCTTTTAAAGAATCATTATTTCCTGCCAGTAGAAATATTGTATTTCCACATTAGAAGACAGTTAAAAATATAAACCAAAATGAACAGAGGGCTTGCACTCCATGCTGCTGGCAAAGAAAAAATAAAAAGATGATAATGAAAGCCTGAAAAATGGGCTAGACACCTCAAAAGAGCAAGCCAAAAAATCGTTGCCTGGCAAAAGCAAGCTGTAAACCTCGTTGGATCTCCACATTAATTCACACTCGACAAAAAACCGCGCTTGGACCTTTGAGTATTGCAACACCAAAAACATTCACTTCTTTGAATTGGCACTACTGTTCTAAATACACCTGGTTTCAGACAAGCCATATCGATAGATAGCTCCTTTTTCGGCAACGGCATAGTCGGCTTTAAAAAAAAATGGCCTTCTATTCGCCAGCCAAGGGAAATCCCATGCCCTTCCAGCTCTACAATTTCGCCATAAACCAGATAACCCATTCTTATTTTCCCGCGCAGATTGTGAAGCGTTTTCATGAGCAGCCAACTCAGAATCGCTTCTCTCCCAAAGGGGCAAACCGGACACTCGAATTCATAAGCGCTTCAAGCTCCCCGTTGCCATCCCGATAAAGGGCATCCCCCGTAGAACACCAATGACAGCGATTCTTCTATCGGCCCATACCCACACAATTTACACAGAGCCACAGAGGAGAAACAATAATCAAACATCAAAAAAAAACGGAGAACTGCAAATTTCATAGGACACATATTTGCAATTGATAGCACATAGCTCCAACTCTTATCGCAAGCTGGCTAGAGCCCAAATCCATAAGCGGAATCCCCCAAACCTGGTTAAGGCTCATTGAAAGCCAAGGCATAAGCAGATTTGATAGATTTTAGTTTCTTTCAGGTTGGCAATTACAAAAAAAAGCCCTCCGAAGAGGGTTGGATCCGGCTGCATGTATATGGCGAAATCAGCTTCGTGGATACGTTCCATAAGCCGGTGTGGTTAGAATAATGCCTATGGGACAATGAAGCCTCCGCCTTCCACATTCAATGTCTGCCCGGTCATATACCGAGAGTCGTCAGACGCAAGGAACAGAATCGCAGGGGCTATGTCCTCATATGCGTCGCCAACACGTTTCAATGCGGCGATTGACGCCATCATATCAAATATTGGTTGTGCTATTTCCGGGCTTTCCTGGTGCATAATCTGTAGCGAGTCGGTAATAGCCGATGGATTGAGCACGTTGACACGAATTCCGTCCCGCCCCCACTCATTGGCAGCCACTCGCGATAGTCCGCGAAGAGCTTCTTTCGTAGAAGCATAGCAAGCAAAACCTTCCAAGCCCATTGTGCCGGCTGTGGAGCAAATATTCACTATGCTGCCTCCACCGATCTCCTTCATGTGGGGATAGCATAACCGCATCAGGTTCCATGGGGCAATGTAATTTGTTTCAATCGACTGGCGCAGATCCTCTGTCGTATAGTCTATTAGCGGGTGGGGAGTGTCGCCTTTGACAGCATTGTTAACCAGCACATCGATTTTCCCGTATCGCTCAATTGTGCCATCTACCATTTTCACCAAATCGTCGTAATTGTTCAGATCGCACGGATACGCAAACACTTCTGCCCCTTCATCCGCGCACAACTTTGCTGTCTCATCCAACAATTCCTTGCGCCGGGCACAAATAGTCAGCCGGGCTCCTTCCTGGGCGAAGCGTATTGCTGTCTGCTTCCCGATACCAGAGCTCGCTCCTGTCAATAAAACTGCCTTTCCTTCTAATCTGCCCATAATACACCTCCAATGAAAAATGTTTGCACATGTAGATTATAATTGAATATTACTACACATTTCTCATATTTGTCAAGGCATTCGTCATTATAAGTATTGCATACCGCCTGCCTATGCCATATTCTATGCTTCTACCCTGTAACTACTCAAATTTCGACTGTCTTCTAATCCACATTGTCTTGCAATGTTATAATATTACCAAATCAAAAAACAGCGCTGTCGACAAGGCAGGCAAAACCAGGGCAAATGCCCTGCACGCGTTATTAACAGGAGGTTAAGATTGAAAACCATAGCGGCGCAATCACCCCGCATACATCGTGCATTTTTTATTGTGATAGCAGTATTCATAGCTGTTTTTTTTGCTTAGATGGGGATATGAGGTATTTTTTACTGGAAACGATATACCTTTTATTATTCATCCGGATTTGGAATAAGCAGTTTTGATGGGGAAACAAGCAGAAAGCAATCATCAAATATCACTTCAGACAAGATCAGCCAGAAGGATGTGTAAGGCAATGCTTTTACCATAGACCAAAAATATGAAAAAACAGCAGAGAAGCTTGCGTCAACTACGAATCGCTTTGAAGAGGACAATGAGAATCTACGCGAAATTATCAATAGCTATGAAGCCATGGTGCAAACGGAAAACCTGCGCAGCCTTGCTGGAGAGCAAATATTGAATATTGCGATCGGAGCGGTTCCCCAACATTTCGATGAAATGGTGGCAAACTAAAAAACTCGGCAATCCTCAGCATTTTCAATCTTCCAAGTAGACAAAACTACTGAATACAATGGATTGTTAGCCCAGCAGGAGGCGCTTCGCAAAACACTGGATTCATATTCAGCTTTGAAAGATTTAGGCGGAAACATACAAGACCTTCTCCTCCAACATATGGCAAAGCAAGCGCAGGCGCTTATTGCTTCCCACCGATGAGAGCGTATGCAGTTCTGGCAACTTCTATCCAGTTATTGGTTATGACCAATGACAGGGCAAGGTTTTGGGCTCATAATACCCAAAAAAATAATCCGTCGATTCTTGGCGAGATGGTTAATAGCCAGCGATGAAGCAGTGAGCACGCAAAAACCATCAGGGCAATATACCTGAGGCTGAATACTTTTCGTGTAAATGTCAATAATCTCAAATAAAGAAAAAAGATGGAGATTAAAATGAAGGCATCAAGGAACATTCCCACTGAAAAAGAGATGGAGCAGGACTTTCAAAGCGCCACAGATGTCCAATTGGAGCTAAAAAATCTGTTTGCAAGCACAATAGAGCAAATGCTTGAAGCCGAAATGGACGAGTACCTTGGCTACGCCAAAAACAGCATAGAAGGCAACAATAGCGGAAACAGCCGCAACGGCTACAACTATAAAACCATCATCAGCAGCTATGGCGAATGCAGGATAGCAGTCCCCCGCGACCGCAATGGCGAGTTTAAGCCGCGGGTAGTTAAAAAGCGGCAAACGCTCACTGATGGTATAGAACAAAAAATCATTGCGATGTATGCGAAAGGAATGTGGCGCAGGGATATCGAGGACAGCCTCCACGAAATCTACGGCGCCAAGATCCCGAATAGCCTGGTATCCAAGATAGAGAAGCGTTTGCTTTCCCACAGGCTACTCTTCCGTGTGCCGGAAAAAAACATTTAGCGCCGCTTGTGCAGAATTTCGAGTGTTGAAGCCAGTATTTGCGGAAGGCTTGTGCCGGGCAGCTTCCCAGCTTCGGGACTAAGGCTTTTATGCAACAATCCAGAAACAGGCGAAGTGAATATTTCATGAGTTGGCATTACGCGATAGCGAAAAGCTATTTGGAATAATTAAGCTTCCACATTCAATGTTTGGCCAGGCATGTACTGAAGCGCAAGGAACAGAATTGTAAAGCAACGTCTTCATATTCGTCACCTACCCGTTTTAGGGGCGGCGATATCAAATATTAGATGTGCTATTCCGGGCTTTCCTGGTGTTGAGCCTGTAGCAAGTCAGTAATTGCAGATGGATTGAGCACATTGACGCGAATTTGATCCCGCCCCCATTCGTTTGCAGCTACTCGCAACAGTCCATTGAAAGCTTCCTTCGTGGAAGCATAGCAAGCAACCAAACCTATCGTGCTAGCTGTAGAGCAATATCAACTATGCTGCCTCCACCAATCAAGTCTACTGTGGCATAGGCGGGAAGCGCCGCCTTTGACGGCATTGTTATACATCAATTTTCCGGTTTCGCTCAATTGCGCTGTCAACCATTGTTGTCATACCATTTATAGCGGGTGTTGCAGCGCCAAAAACTCTACCAACTAACCGGTTTGGGCCTTTTTGCTACAAATCGGCATAGTGGCTTTCTCAATTACCAAAAAGCAGCTTGAAGGTATTCATCAAGCTGAATATCGCCTCAATCGCGCCGCTTGTCGCAAACTAGAACCAAGTCATGACCACCGCTTCAAGCGGTGGCTTGGATTAGCCCCTATAAGGGGTTTATTGCTGGTAGCCCCCAAAGGGGCGCTTGGTTCACGAATCTTTTACTGGCTGCCCCTAAAAGGGCTGGAATACACTGTCTTCCTTGCGGCTGACTTCCTCTTGTTTCTTGATATAGCCTCTCATCATCTCTTCGTTCCTGCCAACCGTGTCTACATAGCGCCTTCGCGCCCAAAAATGCCTGTCTCCACCCTTCTTTACTCTGGGTAGCGGTCGAACTCCACCGGCATCGACTTGGCCCCGACAACTCCGATACTGCAAGCTTGGGCGGCATCCCCACGCAAAGATGCATATGGTCAATTGCCACTGCGCCCTCCAAGATTTCAACACCCCTCATTCCTCAAAGTCTGCCCAGTATATCCTTCACATCTTTCCGCAACTGCCCAAACATCACTTTTCTACGGTATTTCGGTATGAACACAATGTGGTAGACACCATTCCACTTTGTGTGTGATAAACTTAAGCTGCTCATTGTCTCCCTCTGTTTTCTGTGAACCAAGCATTCCCAGTTTACAAGAGGGAGACGTATTTTTCGAAGCATCGCTACTGCTTGCCCTATTCTCCCACGCATAGCGTGGGGCTTATTCTTGAGTTAGCATGCCGGAGCATACCACATGATTCTCATTGGCTCGCAGCGTAATAACCATCCAGATTTTCGTCTTGCTCAAACTTATTGCGCTTCTGGCAAGTTTTTCGGCAGTATTCATTTAAAGTGCCATAGCTTGCTTTTTTCTCCCAAGTATTGTCATGCTACTAACCAATACCTGATATTAGTTTTGTGTTTTATTCAATTTTTTCGCAAAATCCTATAGGATCGCTTTAGTTGCCTGCAATTAGGCGTTGGCGTAGTGGAAAACCGGAAAACTCGCGTTGAGCAAGCAATAAAAAAGAGGACAATTGGGATTTGTGACGTATTTAATAGATAGTGCACATTGAAAGGCGCAAGGTTTCTGGCCAAAACATTGGCCTGCATGGATATGCGCTGCGGCAATAAAAAAAGCAGCGCTTTTTTGAAACATGCAAAAAATACTATATATTATAAGGAGAAGAGCATATGCCTGACGAGACACTGCAAAATGGCGTTGAAGAGGAGCTTGGCTCTTGGATAACGCCGACTCCGTTGTCCGACCCGGTGTTCACTGCGATATTCCAAAACGCCGCAGTCAGCGGCTTGGCGATGAAGAGCCTGCTCAACGCCGCCATGGATGACAGCGGCGACAAGGCTGTAGGGGAGGTCATATCTGTCACCCCCCAATCCGTCCACTCGGAGACAGGGATGAGGGGTTTCAGGATTGATGTCGAGGAAAAACCGCCAGCGGCGAGACTGCGTTAATCGAGGTCCAGCTTAAGCCGTTTTATCCTATGGTTGAGAGGGCATTGCTGTACTCAGAGCAGTCATTGGCTAGCAATGCCCAACGGGCGAGGCGATTGAAAAAACAATTTTAGGCATGCCGAGGGTAGTTGTTGTAAATATTATGGAGAGATCCGTGCGAAAAACCGGCGGGTTCCACCAAGTTGTGGAGATGCTGTACCGCGAGCCGCCTTATGAGAGGGCGACAGACAGGCTACAAATCCATAATTTGGAGCTGGACAAGTACAGGAAGGCGGTTGACGAGCCTGCCAGCCCGTTGCAATGCTGGCTGTCTGCGATTTGCAGGTCCCAGGATAGCCAGAAGCCTTTGAAGGAGGTTGTGGAGATGGATCCGAAACTAAACGAATATGCTTGCCATGACGAAGGTTTTGCCCAATTTATCGAGCGCCACGGCTTTGTGGCCGCCACGCCAGAGGTGCGCAAGGCATATAGGCGATGGCAATATGATGTGATGCTAGACAAGCTCCATGAGGAGCGAATGGCTCAAGAGCAAGAAAGGCAACTGGCTGAAGGAATAGCTGAAGCCAAGATTGAAGCCAGAGCCGAGGGCAAGGCTGAAGGCAGAGCCGAGGGCAAGGAGGAAATAATCAGGCTTCTAATAGCAAATGAGATACCAGATGTTTTCTTGGAAAAAATGGCTGCGGAAGCTGGTATCAGCAAGGAAAAGCTCAAAGAGTTAAAAAATGTGATTATGAAAGAAGACAATAGCAAATAAAGGATCCAATAAAAGGCGCCAGGCAATGTATAAATTAAACTGTACTCCAGAAAGTGGACACGTTAGTCACATGCTAAACCCCAAGTAGTGGACACATAAATGATGGCATATATAAACCCAGCATTGTGGACACAACTTGGCAGCAGTCCAGCGGGCGTGTCCAGAAACGGGGGTTTTTAATGGCAAAACCAGCCAACAAGTTAAACGAAAAGCAACAAGAGCAGTTGGAACCGTCCCCTCCATCCCCTCCAAGGGAGTCGTCCTAACCAAAGTCAGTCAGCTAGACCATACACTTAACGCCACACAAAATTTGTGCTTGACATGGGGTACACTTTAAATCCAGGCTGGACATCGCACATCTCGAAAAGTGATTAGCGAAGAGTTGGGAAAGGCGATAGTCATGGCTGCGGATCATTTGTGAACGGCTAGCCTGAAACTAAAGCAGCATTATGGATCATTTTAATACTGCTGAACCCCTGAGTAGATGCCCCTGCCCATTCATAATGCGCCATCTAAAGATATGTAAAACAACTCAAGCGCTTTTTACAGCTTTAGCCCCCCATGTTCGCAATCCAGGGGTTATCCTTTCATGCCGTCCATGTCTATGCCAAGCACGCTGTATACGCATTTGTTGGCGGCTTTGCCGTCCTTTTTCACTTTATAATATATCCCGTCAAAGCAGGCTACCGGGCAGGCGCTGGACAAAGGGCGCGGCTGCTAATCGGCGACCTCCGGCATTATCTTGAACGTTATGCGGCCCGCAAGGCTCGCTGAAGCCTCCACTCCATAGATGCCGCGCAAATGGCCCTCTATGTCCCTAGTGGACATCCCTTTGGAGCACATGGCCAGGATCCTGTCTTCAATGCCGTCTGTGCGCATCTGCCTCTTCGCGACTGTAACTGGCTCGAATGTGCCGTTGCGGCCGCGCGGCATGTCGATCTCGCTATCGCCCCATTCGCTCGATATCGTCTTCTTGCCGTAGCCGTTGCGCAAGTTGCCGCTATTCCTGCCCGCTGGGTCGTGTTTGTCATAGCCGAGGCGCTCGTTGAGCCCAGCCTCCAGCATCAATTCTATGGTTCCTGCAAAGAGTTTCTTTAAAGTTGTTGTGACTTCGCCTGGGGTGCTGCATTGGTCGAATAATAATAATTTTGCTAGGGCTTTCTGTTGCTTATTTAGCTGTGCCATTTGCCAATCTCTCCTTCTATTGCCTTTATCAGGCATTATTGACACTTACACGGTTAAAAATTCGCTCTCGCAAACCGATAAAAAAGAGAAAAGCCGGCTATTTCACCGGCATACCCTTTATCTTATTCAAAGCGCAACACATCTTACTCGAAGCGTAGCGCTTCGATTGGATCCAGCTTCGCCGCTTTATTTGCTGGGTAGTACCCAAAGAAAATCCCAATACCTGTTGAAAAACTGAAAGCCAGCGCTATTGACCCCCCTGTTGGAATAGCGGGCGATCCAAGCAAGATCCCCCCCAAATATCCCATGCCCCATCCAATGGCGATGCCAATGGCTCCGCCGATAAGGCAAACGATTATGCTTTCCACAACAAATTGGACACGGATATTGAAATTTGTTGCGCCAAGGGCTTTGCGGATGCCGATTTCCCTAGTGCGCTCTGTTACAGACACCAGCATGATATTCATAACCCCAATTCCGCCAACCATTAACGATATTCCGGCTATTACTGACAGCGCGACAGTAAGTGTTCCCATCATCGTGTTGACTTGCTCCTGCATACTTTCCATGCTGGTGGCAGTAACGTTGAAATTCTCATTCCGCTCATAATACCGGTTGAAAAAATCAGCCGTTTGCACAGCGAAATCTATGCTGTTGATATCACTGACAGCTTGCACAGTAAAGCTGGCATACCCGCTGGCAGCGCTTGTTATCCTCTGCGCTGTAGTTATGGGGATATACAAGCTAGTGCTCAAATCTTGCTCTGATGCAGAGCTGCCGCCAATCAACGAAAGGGCTGACGCTTCGTATTTATATACTCCAACAACGATAAAAACATGGATGTTCTGGCCGATTTTGACTTTGATTTCTTGGCCAATTGCTGCTTGTTGGTCGCCCCTGAAGATATTGTTAACAAACCTGTCGGAAACTATCGCCACATACCTCATCGCATCTTGGTCCCTTGCAGCAAGGATCCTGCCCTGCAGCATTGTGACGTTGTTTACAGCGAGGTAGTCGCCATTTATCCCTGCCACAGCCACATTGGCATATAGCCTTCCTTCTTGCGCTTTTCCGCTTCCGGCCGAGCGCGAGACGCTTACGCCAGTTATAACGTCCTCATAGCGTTGTTTATACAACTCAATCAATTCTTCGCTAATCCGGTCCTCTTCCTGCATTTGAACCGACTGCCTCTGCCCTTGGATGCCGCGTTGCCTGACATTGACCATGATGTTGGAGACTCCAAGGGAGCTCATTGATGAGTTGATGCTGGTGCTCATGCCTTCGCCAACAGTCATTATGGCAATGACAGAAGCTATGCCAATAACAATGCCGAGCATAGTCAACATAGCCCGCATCTTGTTTTGCCTAATACCATCCCATGCCAAGCTGATGCTCTCGCCAATATTCAAGCCAACACCTCCGGGTTATCAAAAACTAAGCCATCCACCATTGTGATAATGCGGTTTGTCTCTGATGCAAGCTCCCGGTTGTGGGTGATTAGCACTATTGTCTTGCCCTGCTCTTGGTTCAACTGGTGGAAGATGTCCATTACCATCCTGCCGGTTTTTGAGTCCAGCGCCCCTGTTGGCTCGTCAGCCAAGATTATAGCCGGATTGTTGGCCATAGACCTGGCAATAGCGACTCTCTGTTTTTGCCCTCCTGAAAGCTCGTTGGGAAGGTGGTCCATCCTGTCGTCCATCCCAACCATTGCCATCAATTCTTTTGCTCGCTCCATCCGCTGTTTTTTGGGATAGCCGCCGTACATCATTGGCAACTCAACGTTCTTCAAGGCATTTGAGCGGGGTATCAAATTAAAGTTCTGGAAAACAAAGCCGATCTTGCTATTGCGTATCATTGACAGCTCACGGTCTTGGGCTTCCTCGATAACTATGTTGTCAATCGTGTAGCTGCCCTCTGTTGCGCGGTCTAGGGCGCCTATTATGTTCATAAGTGTCGACTTGCCGCTTCCGGAAGCTCCGACAATTGCGATAAATTCCCCCCTCTCGACCTTCAAGGTTATACCATGCAGTATTTCTAGCTCATTGGGTTGCCCGATGTAAAACCGTTTTACGATATCGCGCATATCAATGATAATATCTGACACTACCTAAAACCTCCCAACCTCAACCCGCTTCTATTCCCAGACCCGGCGCTTTGCCTTGCATTTCCAATAGAAACTTGCTTTCCAACCAACTCCCTATAATTTGTCGGGATGCTGATTACCTGCACAGAGCTGGAAATGCCCGGGCCGGAGACTTCAATATAAAGGTCTGTCTCCATTCCTATTGTGACAGGCTCCTCTGCTATTATATAGGAGCCAGCGCCCTTTTCCTTGAGAACCATTATGTAATTCTGGCTGCCATCTTTTTGGTATACAGCGTCATATGG
Source organism: Eubacteriaceae bacterium (assembly GCA_009782875.1). Taxonomy (GTDB): domain Bacteria; phylum Bacillota; class Clostridia; order Eubacteriales; family Anaerofustaceae; genus WRIE01. The sequence goes on from WRIE01000010.1 coordinate 58,724, forward strand.
CACTGACAGCACATTTTTTTTCTCTTGGACAACGATGCCCAGGCGCACACTCATTCCAATCAGCAGCCCAGTGTCTGGGCTGGGCACCATGACTTCCATCGGAAAGAGCACATCCCCTGTCGTTATTGTTTTTCCTGTGGCATCTTTTTGCGAAGCCGGCGATATATTGCTCACCAAACCCTCATGCACTTTTCCTGGCGTGGCGTCACTGCGTATGGCAACACGCATTCCTGGCTTGACTATGCCGATGTCATACTCCTGTATCGTTGTTGCCACAGTAAGGCTGTGGACATCCTCGATTACAAAGAGGAGCCCGGAGCCGGCTGAGCCCTCTTTGGCGAAAACAGCTGTTATTGTGCCGGACACAGGGGCGGTGATTTCCGCTGCGTCCAGCTTGTCTTTAAGCAAAGCAAGCTCGAGAAGGCCCGAAGAGTTGTCAGAATTTAGTATTGCTTGGTTCAAGCTGTTCTCGCTTGCTTGGAGTGATGTGTCAGCCGCGGCAGCTGCAGCGTCATAAGAGCGAAGGGCGTTTTGGTAGGCATTATATGCGTCGTTCGCATTGTTGTAGTAATCTTGCAAGGTTGTGCTTGAGTTGTTTTCTGCCGCGTTTAGTTGGCGCTGGGCATTGTCGAGGGCGATTTGGGCGTTGTCACGGGCAATTTCTTTTGCAGCAACCTCGCCTCTTAATCTCTCGATTTCTGCGCTTGGGCTGGCCGTCGTTTGACTAAGAGTTTGCACTACTTGGTTTTTTATGGCTACTTGCTCTGTCGCTATCGAAAGGGTGACGTTAGCGTGATCTACCTGCATTTGAGCTGCATCTATATCAGATTGGCTTTTAGTAGGGTCTAAGGAGACTCTAGAATATTCTGCTAAAGCTGAAGTAAGATCTGCTTGCGCAGTTTCTTGGGCAAATGCAGCGATTGCCAAATCATCTTTTGCTGCCTGGAGCCTGTCATTAGGATCATTGTCAGCTGTTTTTTGCGCCCTCGACAAATCATTTTGGGCTTGTATCAGGGCGTCTTGCGCAGAGTCATATGAAAGCCTTGCGCTGTTATACGCTATCTCGTTGCTCATAACGCCTGCATTTTCGCCCCTGCGCATCTGGTCATTGTAGTCCTCATAGGTCTTCTGGGCTTTCTGCCAGTTGCTGTATGCATTGTCGACTGCGTTTTCAGCGCTGACCAGCGACGAGTTCGTTCCGTAGCGCAATGCGTCCCAAGCAGCGTTGTAATTATCCTGCGCCGTTTTAATTTGTTGCTGGGCAGTTGCCGCAGAGACCCCAAGCGCTGTCTCTCTCTGCTTAATCTGGTCTTCCAGTTCTTTTGTGTCAAGTTGGCAGAGGGGATCACCTTCTTCGACAACATAGCCTACTTTGGCAAAAATTGCATTTACTTTATAGTTTACAGTAGAAATCACATTAAAAGTGCTGGAACTCTCCACTGTGCCTGCCACATTTATCGTAGACTGTAAATCTCCAGCCACTAAGGTTGTTATGTCAGTAATAGAAACTATTGATGGGGTGCCAGAAGAGGGGCGTAAAATGGATACTGCCGCAATTGTCGCTGCTACGCCTGCACCGCCAATTATCAACCACTTTTTTGGAATTTTAAGCTTGCCAATGATCGGAACTTTGGCAATCATTGCATTTATCCGTGTTGACGGCCTTATCGGCTCTATTGACTTGTCGGCATTGTCCAACGAAAAAGCTTCCTTTGGCCCTTCAATCCTTTCGAGCTCACTATTTTGATCTTCTTTTTTCTTGCGGGTAAAAAATTTCATAATAAAAAATGGCCCCTTTTACGAAATAAATCGACTTATCATAATGCATCTTTGTAAACCCAACATAAACTCAATTTGTTATTAACAATCTACAATTGTGTATTGGACATACAAATGGATACTAAGTATAATGAAATGTACGATAATATAACCTTTTGCTACAATTTGGTTAGATAAATACTAACCAAAAATAAAAAATACAGTTAGCTAGCCTTAAAACACATAAGTATTATACCAGCGCAAACTGTTTTGCGGCATTAGATTGGCTATGTATTAATATTTGGTTAGCCATATACTTACTTTAGTTCCTTAATTTCCACATCCAACAAAATCTTTTTCATGCTAGGCAACAAAGCCTTTTCCTGCATTCCCACTTTGATATGAATATCAAGCCAAACGCAATGCATTGAGGATCACATAATTAGCAGTTGAGATTAAGATTTTTTGAGTTTCCTGCCGATTAGAAGATGCTCTAAAATTGTATTGGAATTTTAAACAGATCAAAAGATAAAAGATATAACTGTAATTGCAAAATGAACTTCTAGAATTGCAAATTACGCAATTTTGCCATAGAACTCTGCAAATTCATCTTTTGTGAGGGTGTATGCCAGTTCATAGAGCATATCCCCCCGATTTTCAAA
>WRIE01000011.1 GCA_009782875.1 Eubacteriaceae bacterium
GCGCAACGAGGCCCATATGTTCATTGTCCTTCCCAAAAGATGGATTGTTGAAAGATCATTCGGATGGGCTGACAATTGCCGGAGGCTGTGGAAGGTTTGCGAAAGGCATTTGAGCACATTTTGCCAAATGTTTGTATTGTCATTTATTTCTGTTCTTTTGAGGAGATACTAAACATCCTCTTAGGGTTTATTTCTGTATTTGCCATTTTTTTTGGTTCCTTTTCATATTAAATTATTTTACAACCAATGCGCTGGCGGTAATGCAAATAAAAACGCCATCAATGGCGTTAAGTAATGATTAGTCTGTTTTCATGTCATTGGGAAACTCTCCCATCAATGTTAAAATCGATAAATACAAGGAGGACAAATCATTGAAAAAAAATATTATTATAGCGTTATGTACTATGCTGCTAATCGTGGGTTGCGGCAAAACAGATAAAAAAGCCCCAGATGGCAAACTAGCCGATTTTAAGGACCTTCAAGCTATTGGCGAGGAAATTCTGCTTTCAGATAGCCAATACCCATTGATGTTGTTAGTGATGGGACCCTCAAAAGACGATCATAACGGCGAGCTTGTTGAACTTTCCCGCATGGAAGCCGAAACGTTTCTTAGCACTCTTCGGCTAAACGAGTGGGAGCAACGTGGCGAGCATATCGAAACATTTGATGGATATAGCCCCCCGTTCTACCCTGGTAGCCTCATTCTTCCAGGCGATTTTTACGAAAATTTAGACGACAAGCCATCGGCGTTTGAATTGCTCATTAGCTATAAGAACCACCAAGCAGTTGTCAGAAGGATCACATACACCAACAGCAGCGACCCTAACTTGGCAGTGAAGTACGAGTGGCAACTGTACCACTTGCCCGACGGGATCGTGGATGGTTTGCGCGACTTCGAGGCTGGGCTGGTAGAAACACACAACCTGACTTTCCCTAACCGCGATAGATGGATTGGTTAGTGTGGCTTAGATCAACGAAGGAAGCGCCTCCCACAGCAGCCACGGCTCTTGGCCAAGCGCCCATAGAGCGAAGCCCGCAAAGCCGTACTCATAGGCAGCCCTGTCGATCCAGTAGCGCAGCGAGTCGATGTCCGAGTACCAAAGCACGGAAAAGCCGTCATCGTCGCCCAAATAAAGCCTAGCCACCCAAGTGTTTATGTCCTTCAGCCTTACAACAGCCTGGTGGTCTCCCGGGCACGCCAAAGGCAGAAGGCCTGTGTGGTAGAAGCCGTAGTCGGCTGATATGTCCTCGCTTCGAGTGTCGCGCTCCTCGATGTCTGAAAGGATCCGGAAAGTTCCGAACTCGCTTTCCCACGCCACGCCGCTGCGGGCGAGCCGCCCATACTCCCTCGCTGCGCCATCGGGCGCCACGACCTCGAAGCACTCTGCCGGCTCGTATTGCCAAGCGTCGCCGACACGCAGCAAATCCGACATTACCGGGCAATCGGACTTGTACCCGCACCTGCCGGAGCCCTGCGCTGATATGTTCGCAGTGAAGCGCAGGGTGTTGTTTGCGCCGCTATCTACCCTGACCCTAGAGCCCCGCTTTCTCATCGCTATCGTGTAGAGGGCGGGGCTGCCCTTTAGCGAGCCTGCAGGCGTGTTTGCGTAGCTGGACTGGTAGGAGCCCAGCAGGCTGCCCCCTTGCCACAATTCCAGGCACTGCGTGGCCATGTTGATGCAAAGCCACAAGGTGCCCAGCATAATGCCGCCGCGCCCCCTCGATCCAGCGGGGAAGGCGATAGTCGCCCTCACATGCATGTCGCCAAAGCCCTCGTGCTCAAGCCAGATCTCCCCGGACCCCTCAAGCTGGCTGTATGGCCTGCCAAGCCATCCGTCTTGCCACACGCCCCAAGCCTCGGGCGACGGCTGCTTCCAGTACTGCGCGAGCATGCCGTCCCGCCAATCCTCATACCACACAAGCGCGCTGTCGGGAGGTCGCCTCAGCGCCTCTGTTGTCAGCCTGAACCCGTTGCGCGGAACCACATCAGCCCCGTTCACATCGACAAACGGGCGCGGCGACAATGTGAACTCCGCCTCCCCGCACCATGCGGACTCGCTGAAAGCCGAGCAAGCCCTGAAGCCGTAGAATTGCGCCAGCGGGGCTCCCGCCACCTCAAGCGTGTGCGACCCCCCGCCAACTGTGCCTATCTTCTTCCAGACTGTCTTGCGCCAATATGGCCACCACAAGCGGCTCTCGCTGATAGTCGCCGGCTGCCCATCAAGCCGGAATGATATGCTGCCAGATGAGAAGAACGGGAAGACGAAGCACACTGCGATGTCCCAGCTCCCCGCAGGCAGCGAAAAATCGTAGAAGGCCGTCCCGGATCCGTTGAGCGTCACAGACTCCGAGCCGATGCCCATGTATTCGTCGTCGGTGCTGTCGGGCACGCCGCTGCGCTCAAGGGTGACGCCCCTGAACACCGTTTTTTGCGTCTTGCCATAGCATGTCAGGTAGGAGCGCCTGCCGTACCAGCCTTCGATGGCGGGACCCGCGCGGCTGCCCGCGTCCTTGCCGTCCACAAAGTCGTAGACATGGGGCAGCATATAGGGCACCTGCTCATCCTCGTCCCAGTACGCCGCGAACGGCACGAAGTTGCCCTCCGGGGCTGTCTGGGTGAAATTGTGCACCGAGTACACGCCCTCCATCCAGTACTTCACTGCCAAATAGGTGTGGGACTCGCCCCTGTAGGAGCCTCCCCATTCGCTTGGCTCTGCGTGTATGCGCCAGTACCAGCCGTAGCCTGGCAGCCCCAGGAACACCTTGCTTGGATCCATCGACTTCAGCACATGGGCATACACCGGCTCCAGCCAGCTCCTCGGCGAAACAGGCCCCGGCGCTTCCTGCCCAGCTCATGCCGTAGCTCATGACTGTGGCTGTGTCGACTAAAGGGTTTAGGTCTGAGTACCTGCACCAGTTTTCGCCGCCCACAGACGCGCCGTCCCCTGTCATGCCGGGAAGGCACACATTGAGCAGCTTGCCGGCGCCATGCACGGTTGAGGATATCATGGAAAAAAGCGTGTTCGCCGCCGCTGTGTTCTCCGATTGCCCGCCGTTCTCCAAATCGATGTCGATGCCGTGCGCCCATGGGTACTTTGCCAGGATCCGCAGCAGCTCGGACAAAAAAACAGCCCTCGCGCCGTTCATATTGTTTCGCAGGGCTGTGAATACGCTGGAAGCGCCGTCGTTCCGGATGGTGAGCATCCACTTCAGGTGCGGACATTTAGAGCGCACAGCGGCAAAGCTTGCCGGGTTGATGCCATCCTCCGTGATGGAGCCGGAGCTGCCCGCCATAAACGAGAAAATGCCAATGTGGGTCATCCTGTCGCTATGGCTGTTTAACGTGTCCCACATGCGCTGGTTGCCCTGGAATGTCCACATGTAGGCGCCGTGCCCTTTGCTTCTGTCTACTGCCATGCGTTGCTTTTGGCTGCCGCTGCCCTTGCCTCAAGCTCCATTCCAGCTATGATTTTGGCGAAGTTCCACTCCTGCGGGTTTTCGACATCAACGCCACCGGCTTTGGCGAATGCTGTCGCCTTCGCTATTGCGGCATAGTACAGGCTTTTCTCGTTGGCGTCCAGCGTGTCTATGAGCCGCGGCTCCGCTTTCTGGCTAGTTCCTGGCTTCTTGTATTTCATTAATCCCTCCTTATGGCCATTTGTTGGCGGCATCGCTTGCTTCGTTATACTCAAACAAAATTATCGCGCTCCCGCCTTCTCCCGGGTCGATTACCACCCAGTTGTCGTGGGGGGCTGTGACGTACGGCAAAAAGCCGCTCCAGGCTGCAGGGCTGCCGTTTACAAGGCGCGACCTGTCCTTGGTCGATATGACTGCCACAGCGCCCCCGGCAAGGCTCGTGAGAGCCCCCGTATGCGACCCGGCGCCCCTGTGGGAGTACTCCAAGCGCCGCGTGGCTTCACGGTCAATTAAAGGGGCATAGCAGACGTGCCGTTGCCAGGCAGTATGTAAGCCCCACATACTCGCCAGCCAGCTTGTCAGCCTCTGCCATTGTCAGCGTGTGCATGTCCTGGGCTTCTGGACTGTCCCGTCCCGCAGCGAGTCGATGTCCGAGTACCAGAGCACATAAAACCCGTCGCCGCCGCTTGAATAAAGCCTCGCCGCCCACACGTTGATGTCTTTTAGCCGAGAAGCAAGAAACGAGATTATGGCCATGTGGCTCGTTTTGATGCCGTGGTCATTTTACGGCAGCCCACATTCGCTGGTTATCCTGGTTCGTCTAGCAAGCTTCTATAGTAGGATCATACAACATCGGTTGCCAATCAAGTGAATTAAAGAGATGTTTGCTATATGCAAAAAACGCTGATAGTGCTAAAGTTTCGACTGTTTTCTTATCCTTTCGATTAGAATCCAAATTGTGTATGATATAATACAAACTGCTAGGTTTAGCACGACGTAAATGGTTTCATCTAGTTCTTCCGCAAAACAGTGTTCATCCAAACAAGGGATAAACATCGATATGAGAAGGAGTTCTAATCCCATGAGCCACGATTTTTTCCAGAATGTTGAATGCAAATATTTTCCTTGCCATGATGTAGATGATCTTGAAGAATTCAGCTGCCTGTTTTGCTATTGCCCTTTGTATGCTTTGGGGGAAGGTTGTGGTGGAGATTTTGTCTTCACTGAAAAAGGAGTTAAGAACTGCAAATTTTGTGTCATTCCACATACAAAAGAAAACTACGATTATGTGACAGACAAGTGCCAGGAAATAATTGAAATGGTAAGAAAGAGGATTGTCTGAGTTTTATGGCAATCTACTCGCTCTTGGCTTATGACTATGATTTGCTGGTGTACGAGCATGACTACGATGTTTGGTTCGAGAAACTGAAACTGCTTTCTGGAGTGCCAAATTTGAAGAGAAAAGTGGTTTTAGACCTTGGCTGCGGAACCGGAGAAATGTTGCGACGGTTTTACTTGGAAGGAGCCCAGGTTTGGGGGGTTGATGTCTCAAGTGACATGTTGGCCATTGCCGACTCCAAATTCAAAAGGCGTGCAGCCAAGAGGTTCTTTAATGTTGACATGAGCTCGTTTGTTTGTAGCCAAAAGTTTGACTTCATATACTCCATGTCTGATAGTGTAAACTATCTGGAAGCAAAATCAATCAGCCCACTATTGGAAAATGTCTGGCAGATGCTGGCTCCAGGATCAGTTTTCGCATTTGATGTATTGAATATTGAATTTTTTACAGATGAAAATTTCGCGTCTACTATTTATGCCGATGAGCGCATCGAAGTAGAAGACGGCTTTTTTAACTTTGTGCGCTTAGTCAGCGATGATAGAGCGACCTTGAAGACAACGGTCAGCGTAAAAACTGCGTCAGGGACGTTTGCTGAAGAGCATCTCCAGTATTTGCACTCCGATGAAATGATCGCAAAAACGGCTCGTGAAGCTGGTTTTACTGGAGTTGACTCATATGAGTTTTATACTGGCTTTCCCTCGGGAGTCCCTGAAAAAACACAGTTCAAGTTAACCCGCTAAAATTTGGGAGAGGGAATGGTAGTCTTAATTCAAAAGTAAGAAAGTATTTTGCGAAAAATTGACGGAATTACATTTTCGTTATTGACAAGAGATTTATGCTCATATATAATGACTCTTGCATCACACTTGGTCGCATAGCTCAGCTGGGAGAGCACTTGCCTTACAAGCAAGGGGTCATAGGTTCGAGCCCTATTGCGACCACCATGGAACTGGACCGGTAGTTCAGACGGTTAGAATGCCAGCCTGTCACGCTGGAGGTCGAGGGTTCGAGTCCCTTCCGGTTCGCCATTTGCCTAGGTAGCTCAGTCGGTAGAGCAGCAGACTGAAAATCTGCGTGTCGGTGGTTCGATTCCGCCCCTAGGCACCAACTATATTATTATTTTTACTTGCGAAAGTGGCTCAGCGGTAGAGCATCGCCTTGCCAAGGCGAGGGTCGCGGGTTCAATTCCCGTCTTTCGCTCCATTGCTTGCAACCTGCTTTCTAAATTTTTTAGCTAGCAGGTTTCTCAATTTCATCATTTTAGACTGCCATGTGTCGAAGGATTGAAAATGCAATCGATATAAATAATTTTCCTTGCCATTTTTATAGTGGTTGTTGTATAATATCAACGCACACATCTTGTTTAAGATTTAGAGGCGACATAGCCAAGCGGTAAGGCAAAGGTCTGCAAAATCTTCACCACCGGTTCGATTCCGGTTGTCGCCTCCATTTTGCCGAAGTGGCGGAATTGGCAGACGCACAGGACTTAAAATCCTGCGGTTGAATAAACCATACCGGTTCGACCCCGGTCTTCGGCATATTATGATTTTTGATTTACCAGTATGCGCTGTTACAGTGTAGCAGTGTGTTTTTTTTTGTTGATTATCGTTATCAACACGATGTCTTAGTAAGTATACAGTTTGCATATATAATATATAAATAAAAAAGCTCCAATTGAAGCCAGCTAACATCGCCCCTAGGTTGCCAAACATATGTAAGCCAAGGGGAGAGAAAAAGCTTTAAGGCAAGAACTTGGTTTTTCATCCAGTAGTTGTGCAAGCGACCAACATGGCAATATGAAAAAATAGCACAGGTTTTCTATAGATCTCAAAAGCATGCGCTGGAATTTCGATATAACCATCCTTTGCCCTGGTCTCTTTCAATAGATTTATCCCTTTCGTCTGCTAAAATTACAGCAACGAGCTGCGTGAGTGGCTAACGCAGGTTATTCTTTGTTTCTCACATATATTTGCGAAGGCCTATGGCCCGCATTCTGGGTGTATTCGCCTGTTTGGACCACAAAGCTGTTTACCTTTCGGCGGAAAGCGGCAGAGAGCAGCCTCTTGCCGGAGAGGAGCTCGTACACTTGTTGCAATTCGCTTAGAGTGAACTTTTCGGGCATCAGATTAAACGCCAAATCCGAGTATTCCAACTCGCCTCTAAGCCTCATCAACGCGTATGCGATTATTTTTGCATGGTCAAATGCCAAGCCGTCATTCTTAATAATTTCAGGCTCCAGCTGTTCCCCGTTTAAGGCCACTGTGGCAGAAAGTTCCACATCACCCGCTTTCAGGCTAAGCGCAACCTGACCATTCCCGCTGCTGGCGTTTAACACGAACCACTTTGCGCTTTGGGCGTCGCTGCCTGCAATAGCTTCAAGTTTTCCACTACTGACAAGAGCCATATGGGCGACGCTTATGACCCACGCGCGGGGATCCCTACCAGGGGTGCTGAATGCGAATAGCTGCTCAATGTAGCTGTCTGCAACACCGGTTTCCTCTTCCAGCTCCCGGCATGCTGCGCTTCCGACAGTTTCATCTGGCTCAACAAACCCTCCAGGCAGAGCCCATTGCCCAATATGAGGGTGCCCAGCCCGCTGGATAAGCAGGAGGCAAAGCTGCTTTGATGGCAGCTTGCGGTAATTGTCTTGGCTTCCTTCTGATATGGCGAATGCCACAGTGTCAACAGCTACAGATGGGCAAGGGTATTCCTTCTGGTTGTATTGGGCAAGAAATTGCTGTTCATCCATACCGTTTTCATCTAATAGATTCATTGTTCCAACCACCATTTCCTTCTGTATTTTTAATGTGATAATATCAGTATGTTATTAACTAACTGTTATTATACTTATTTCTTTTAGCTGGTCAATAATACTAAAAGTTATGTTATAGGTATATGCGAAATTCCAGTCTCTACTAACAAAATAATCGATAATTTGTGGATATTCTGGAAAAAACAAAATGCTATGGTAAAATGGTTATAACAATCAAAGCGTTTGTCCTCAAAAAAATAAAAGCGCTTCAACAGGAGGAAGCATGTCAACACAAATACCAAAAGTCTTTATGACAACAAAAATCGACTCTGGCGGGCTTATAGCTGTGTACAATGCATTGGGCGCTTCGCCCCAAGGTCGCATCGCAGCGAAAATCACCACTGGAGAGCCGCCAAATAGCAATTACTTGCGAGCAGAGCTGATACAAGAGCTTGTGTCATCCTTAGGGGCAACATTTGTCGAGTCAAACACTGCATATCCTGGATCCCGCAAAGACAACGAGAAACACTACCAAGTGGCAAAAGACCATGGCTTTACCGGCTATGCGGATTTTGACTTGTTAGACGCAAACGGCTCAATATCCATTCCGATAGCCGGAGGGGAAGTGATCACCGAGAACTTCGTAGGCGCGAATTTTCCGAATTATGACTATTATGTTGTTTTGTCCCATTTTAAGGGCCACCAGATGGCTGGATATGGCGGTGCGATCAAAAACATTTCCATTGGCATTGCCTCTTCAGAGGGGAAAATGTGGCTCCATTCTGCAGGGACTTCGAAGACGAGTTTTGGCTCAGGGGAACATGACGACTTTTTAAGGGCAATGGCTGAATCTGCCAAGAGCATCGTCGACTACTTGAATGGGAATATTTTGTATATTAATGTGATGAACAGGCTCTCTATCGATTGCGACTGCAACGGAAACCCAGCTGAGCCAGACATGCATGATATCGGAATTCTGGCATCCATGGACCCTGTTGCCCTGGATAGGGCATGTGTAGATTTGGTGCAGGGAGCTCCGGATAGCGAATCACTCTTGGAGCGTATAAATTCAATGAATGGCACACTGACTATTGACCATGCATCCAAGATCGGCCTCGGCAGCATTGAATATGAGCTAGTAAATATCGATGCATAGCAAACAGGCTGCACAATTCTAGACGGCAAGCAGGTATCCTAAGGGGATAATTGCTCGCCGTTTTTTTTTTTTTTTTTTAGCCTTTTTTTGATGCATTGCCTTCTTATTGATAAGCTTCCTCTTGTTTTCCTGATGTAGTCTCTTTTCATTTATTCGATCCTGGCAGCTGTTCACAATTTATACAAATATTTTCTACAAATTTGGGTGTTTATCGATAAAGAACATTTCAAAAACTTCCGATAACGATTTGGAGAAATAATGTAATTGGAAATATGTGAAAATAATCAACATTTTATGTCCGTTGTTTTCAAGTTTATTCGATAATATCGGATATACTTATTTCTTTTTCGATATGGCTGTACAAATTCTTTAAAATATCGTATGGTAAACATATAGCACAGAATGAGCAGTAAAGCATATCAGGCGAAAGGAAATAAGAAGTGCAAAGCAAGAGCATCAAATCAATACTAAAGGTTGGAAACATTGTTGATGTGCTCTCATCATCTCCGGAACCCCTTTCTTTGGCTGCTCTGGCAAAGAGCACTGGATTGGTTAAGAGCACCTTGCATGGACTTGTCTCTACTCTTGTAGAAATTGGCTATGTCGAACAGGTTCCAGATAATGGCTATTACCAATTGGGTATCCGCTTGTTCGAAATCGGCAACAGTATATCCAACAAGTGGAATGAGAAACGCATTGCTTACCCTTACATGCAAGAAATCGTTGAGAAAACCGGAGAGACTGTCCATATGGCAATTCTTAGCGATGGGGAAGTCTTGTACATTGAAAAGCTTGAATCAAGCCGTTCGATCCAAATTGTTACTGCCAGCGGGGTAAAGCTGCCTGCTTATTGCACTGGGTTGGGTAAAGCTTTGATGTCGAACCTTCCAACTGAGGATATCAAGCGCATATGCCAAGCAACAGGTTTTGTGCAGCACACAGAAAACACAATAATGAGTTGTGAGGCTTTGATGGCAGAGCTAGCGGTTATCCGTGATAGGGGGTATTCCGTTGACGAGCAAGAATTTATGATCGGGCTGCGGTGTATTGCAGTGCCAATCTATAACCATTTTGAAAAAGTGGTCGCTGCTATCAGCATAGCTGCGCCACTGTCAAGGATGCAAGGGGAGAGGTTCGAGCTATACAAAGAGCTTTTGATGTCTGCGGGACAGCAGATTTCAGCTAGATTGGGCTATAAGGTTTCGGCAGAGTCCCGTTGATTGGAGCAAATATGGCAATAGAACACACAATAAAAATGTTTGGCCAAGATATTTTCTTCCAATGCAAGGAAAACGAAGCTGTATTGGCGGCTATGAAACGATCTGGCGCCAAAACAATTGCAGCTGGCTGTTTTGGCGGTGGTTGTGGTGTATGCAAAGTAAAGTTGATATCAGGCGCTGCCACTTACAAAACAATGAGCCGGGCGCATATCAGCACAGATGAAGAGGGCAGGGGGATAGTGTTGGCCTGTTGCATGTTTCCTAAAAGCGACATTGAGCTAGAGTTTTTAGGATAAACGCAGTCCTACTAAATGTTGCGCAGAAAATTGAAGCTGCCTGCAGCAACTTATAGGTTTAAAACCAATGTATTTACTCAAAGTTAAAGGAGAATTTTTTAATGGCAATTACTGGTGTACTACGCTCAGCATTAATGCAACTACGCGTGCTGGATCTTGAAGCGGCTGTTAGCCACTATGTCAATATTGTGGGCTTAGATGAAGTTGGACGCACTGAGGATGGCCGTGTGTTGTTGAAAGGCTACGACGAATTTGAACACCATTCATTCGTGTTGCGCAAAGCTGAGGTGGCAGGAATGGACTTTATTGGTTTCAAAGTCGAAAGTGACGACTTCCTATCTGACTTGGCTGTAAAAACAGAAGCATTTGGCTTGCCAATCGCCTGGGTTGACGCAAATACAGACCAACCTGGCTTTGGCCGCAGGCTTACAGTCCAAGTCCCAACGGGCCACCGCTTCGACTTTTTTGCTGATGTAGAGTTGGCAGAAGACCGCCCAATGCTGAGAAACCCGGATATTTGGCAAAAAGAACCCCATGGGATGCGCGCCCAGTGTTTCGACCATGCGCTCTTGTACGGACCTAATTCTACCGAGACAGTGCGTTATTGCAAAGAAGTGCTGAAAATGGCACCGGTGGAAGAGCTGCTTGCCCCCGGCGGTGACGGTATTGTCTGTACATGGCTAACATCATCAAACCGTATGCATGATATTGCAGTATTAGAATATGACCAACCGGGCAAACTGCATCACGTCGGCTTCAAACTTGAAGACTGGAACGCTATAGGCAACGCTGCGGACTTGATATCAATCAACGATGTGTCTCTTGATGCCGGTCCAATGCGCCATGGAGTCACTAGGGGCTTGACAATTTACTTCTTCGACCCGTCAGGAAACCGCAATGAGACATATGCCGGCGGATATGCCCACTTCCCGGACATGCCTGTGCGCCAATGGGATTTCGACCAGGCAGGAAAAGGGATTTTCTACTACACCCGCGAGCTTAATGACCGTTTCTTGTCAGTTGTGACCTGATAAGACCAATGTTTGATTTAGCATTTTAGCAAATAATTATCACGATAGTATATAGTGAAAACACAAAAGAATGCTTTTGTCGTGAAATTGGATAATATTGAATATCCAGTCTTTCTGTTGCATTGCTATCCTGTTCTTGCGCGAAGTATTGGCTGCACAAACAGGGCAGGCAGATAAAAATGGGCAAATGGCGCGATCCAGCAAACATGTTCTTCCTGTGATCCCACAAAAGATGGACTAGCATAGCAGGAAGGCACATACGCTGTGTTTGCGGTTTTTACTAGCGACAGGCACATAGACTCGGCTATCAATAGATGAAACTAAGGGTTGAGCCAATTGGCGCAGCCAACCTATGAACCGTGGGCACACGGGGATAGCTTGGCAAATATCTCGCCGTTGGGCGGGAGTTCCCAGGAAGCCTCCACCAAAGGGCGCCTTCAGTCGTTTAAGGTGGGGGAGTATGTCGCAGCATAAAGTGGATGGGCCCCGTGCTGGTCCATTCACGCTTTTTTAGTTTAAGAAAAAATTTGTTGGGAGCGAAATAATGAGCACACCTGAAATCGCAAACTCGATTGCAACCGGAAGTTTTAAGACCAACTACCATGACTATGGGGCAGGAGAGCCGGTTCTTCTAATCCATGGCTCCGGACCCGGAGTATCAAGCTGGGCTAACTGGGGCAAAGTAATGCCAAAATTGTCTGCCAACAGGCGGGTCTTGGCTATTGACATGTTGGGATTCGGATATACCGATAGACCTGAAGGCGCAGAGTACACGATGGCTGTTTGGATCAAGCAGGCAATAGATTTTATTGATGCAATGGGCCTTGGCCAAGTTGACTTGGTTGGAAACTCTTTTGGAGGAGCCCTTGCCATCGCCCTTGCAGTCGAATATCCAGAAAAAGTGCGAAAACTTGTTCTGATGGGGAGTATGGGTGTCGAGTTTCCAATAACCTTTGGCCTCGACAGTGTTTGGGGATATACCCCATCGCTTGAAAATATGAGGGCGCTCTTGGACTTGTTCGCCTATGACCGTGAAATCATCAACGATGATTTGGCAAAAATGCGCTATGAAGCAAGTATCCTGCCAGGGTTCCAAGAGTCGTTTTCAGCTATGTTCCCGGTTCCCCGCCAGTATTGGGTCGAATCAATGGCCAGGAATGAGGCAAAGATACCCGGCATCAAACATCCTGCTTTGATAATCCACGGCCGTGAGGACCAAGTAATCCCGATTGACACATCGCTGAAATTGTTTAGTTTGATTGAGGACGCCCAGTTGCATATCTTCGGAAGGTGCGGGCATTGGACCCAAATTGAGCATACTGACAAGTTTGTGGAATTGCTAGAAAATTTTTTGGCTGAACAATAGACTATGGATAACAAAATTGATAACAAAACAAGCGATCTAGCTGCCCTCTTGCGGGATGCTGCAGACTTTCGCAATGCGATTGGCCCGTTAAGCGAGCTGTATGAGGGCTTGTCAGTGGATGGCGCATATGCTATCCAGCTAGAGAATATTAACCATAGGCTCAATAGCGGCGAACGCGTATCTGGAAAGAAAATCGGGCTTACGTCTTTGGCCATGCAAGAAATGTTCAATGTCAACGAGCCGGATTACGGGCATTTGATGGAGAGCATGGACTCGTCAGCAAACCCTATCGCTATAGAATCGTTGATGCAGCCACGGGTTGAAGGGGAGATCGCCTTTGTCCTCAAGGAAAGCTTGGCTGGCCCATGCATCTCTGCCGATGATGTCATTTCTGCGACTAGCTATGTAGTAGCAGCCTTGGAGATCGTCGATAGCAGGATAAAAGACTGGAATATCAAATTGGTTGACACAATTGCTGACAATGCTTCTTCCGGCAAATATGTGCTAGGAAAAACAAGGCTGTTACTCTCAAATGTAGACTTGGTAAACGAAGAAATGGAACTATACAAAAACGGGGAGCTGTGCAACAAAGGGTCAGGCAGGGATGTCCTGGGAAACCCTGCAAATTGTGTGGCATGGCTTGCCAACAAGCTAAGCGGGTATGGAGTGTCGCTAAACAAGGGAGAGCTGGTTTTGTCTGGGGCTCTGTCTGCTGCGGTAAATGCCCAGAAAGGCGATTTTTTCGAGGCAAAATTCTCATCTCTTGGAAGCGTCGCAGCTAAATTTGAGTAGCTACAGAAGGTGGATTAGATGGAAAAAATAAAAGTTGCGATATTGGGTCCTGGCAATATTGGCAGTGACTTGATGTACAAAGTGTTTCGCAGCGAGCATCTTGAAATGGGGCTAATGGCAGGCATTGCCGAGTCCGAAGGCATCAAGCGCGCCCGGTCATTTGGTGTGCCTGCTAGTGTTGAAGGCATTGACGGGGTTTTGGAATTGGATGATGTGGACATTGTTTTTGATGCGACAAACGCCTTTTCCCACTACACGCATGCGCCTTTATTGGAGAGCGCAGGAAAAATTGCCATCGACTTGACGCCTGCGGCGGTAGGCCCGTATCTAGTGCCATGTGTGAATATCGGTGAGCTGAGCAATGCTCCAAATGTCAATATGGTGACATGTGGCGGGCAAGCGACTATACCAATAGTATACGCCATCTCCCGTGTAGCAGGGGCAAAGTACAGCGAAATAGTAGCTTGCATATCATCATTAAGCGCCGGTCCGGGCACTAGGGCCAATATTGACGAGTTCACCCAAACAACAGCCAAGGCTATTGAGATTGTGGGCGGGGCAGACAAAGGCAAAGCGATTATTGTGCTAAATCCCGCTGATCCACCCATAACGATGTCCAACACGATTTACGTCCAGATTAAGAACAGGTCTGCAGGCATCGAAGCCATTGCAAAGTCGATTGATGAAATGGTTGCAGATGTGCAAAAATATGTGCCTGGCTACCGCTTGGCAGTGCCTCCAATGCTGGATGGGGACAAAGTCACTGTCTGCATCCAAGTTGAAGGCGCTGGCGATTTTCTGCCAGCATACTCTGGCAACTTGGATATAATCAACTCAGCAGCCATTGGCGCTGCAGAAATAATAGCGAAAGGGCTTCTTGCACAAAGGGCCAAGTGATATGGGAAAAAAAATACATATTGTTGATACAACACTGCGTGACGGGAGCCACGCTGTCGCCCACTCCTTTACCCCTGGGCAAGTCAGCGCGATAGCTAGCGGCCTTGATAGTTGCGGCTTGGAGTACATCGAATTCTCCCATGGGGACGGCATTGCCGGATCCACATACAACTTCGGGTTTTCAAAGTATGATGAAATGGATCTGCTTCGAGAAGCTGCAAATGCAATCAAGAATGCTAAACTGACTGTGCTGTTGATACCAGGGATTGGGACAGTGGAGGATTTAGATTTAGCTAAAGAATGTGGAGCAAAAGTTGTCCGTGTAGCTACCCATGTGACAGAGGCGGATATCAGCATGCAGCATATAAAAGCAGCAAAAGATTTGGGAATGATCGCATGCGGTTTTTTGATGATGGTCCATATGGCGCCGGTTGAAACAATTGTCGAGCAAGCAAAGCTGATGGAGAGCTATGGAGCAGATTATATCAACATCGCTGATTCAGCTGGATATATGCTGCCTGGCGATGTCAAAAGCGCAGTAGACGCCCTGGTGTCAAATCTCACAGTGCCTGTAGGTTTCCATGCACATGACAACTTAAGTTTTGCTGTCGCCAATTCCCTTGCGGCTGTGGAGTCAGGGGCAACTTATATCGATGCTACACTGCGGGGCCTCGGGGCAGGTGCGGGCAACGCCCAGCTTGAGGTAATAGCTGGTGTGCTCCAGCGGGAAGGCTACGACACTGGGCTGGACTTCTACCCATTAATGGATTTGGCAGAACAAGTTCTCGAGCCTATAATGGTACGCCCACAGATTATCAATACCGCGTCTTTGATGCTTGGATATGCTGGCGTGTATTCCAGCTTCTTGTTGCATGTCTACAAGGCAGGGGAAAAATTTGGCCTCGAGCCAAGAGACATTTTAGTTGAGCTTGGGCGCAGGCGTATGGTTGGCGGCCAAGAAGACATGATTATTGACGTGGCTTACAAGCTTTCCCAAGATAGAGGCTTGGCTTAGGCTGGCTATCTTGTAATGAGAGGTCATAAATATCCGCCTGTTTATTAAAAATAGGCCGGCAGGCGGTTTTTGTTTTTCTAGTGCAAGGTTATCAACACAACTTCATTAAAAGTGCCTAATCTTATAGGCATCATCCATGTGCCTGCGCCGCTTGTGACAACGATGTGGGGACTCGAGCTGTTTTCTTGGTAATAGCCGTAGTCTACAGTGAACATTCGTGATGTGAACATGCTGCCGGGAAAGATCTGCCCCCTATGGGTATGCCCTGCAAGAACCAAGTCTACGCCTTGTGCGTATTGGCTGATGTTTGCAGGATTGTGATCCATCACAATTACAGGCAACCCGTTTGGGGAGCCGGCCAAGGCTTGGATGCTTTCGCTTCTGGACAACTCCCCGAAACCGCCGATAGGGGACGAGTCTAGACGGCCGATAATAGATATTACTCCTTCAATAATAGCAATTTCATCATTCAAGAGCCTCACATTGCTGCGAAGCAAAAAATCCATCATTTCTGCCAAGGTCTTTCCCGCGTCGTGGTTTCCCAGGCATGCAAATGTCCCGTATGTGGAATCCAATCCTGCTATGAGTGTTTCGGCTTTGCCTGCGTCTTTGATCCTGTAGTAGTCGTCAGTGAATATGTCGCCGACAATGGCGACCAAGTCAGGCCCAGCTTCGTTGACCAGTTTTGTAACCTTTTCCAGCCGGTTTTCAGATTGGGTGTCGCCCAAGTGCAAGTCAGCGATGAACGCGATCTTCAATTCTTTGGATAGTGGGTTTTTTAGGTGTATTTCGTAAGATACAAACCTGACTTGGGTCGCATTGTAGAGCCCAAAACATGTTGTCAAGCATGCCAGCAAAATTGCCCATAAGCGGGTTGAGTATTGGATTTTCGGCAGTGACTCCTGTGTCGCAATTTTGGCGATCTTTCCCGCAGCCACTACTAAGTCTGCCAGGAAAAACAGCAGCAGCAGATATACAAACAATCCCATCCATATAGAGCCAATTGCGCTGATGGCTTTTTTCGGCAATTCCGGCAGCGGCAGCCTGCCCAAGAAAAAAGAAAGGGCGATGGCAAGGTATAAAACTGTGTATATTGCCACATTGATGTTTCCGAAACGAAAATTTATGACTTGGTATGCCCTTCTGCCGATGTAGAAAAATGAGCCTGTGAAAATACCCATCACAATGCAAAAGGCTATGGCCATTCTTGGGCTCCTCATAAATTGTTGTGTCTCCTTATGTTGCGCCAGATGCTTATATCTTTCTAATTTGGATCGTGTCCGACCCTCCAATCAAGTCACGGTGCATGCCGGATATGAAGACGATTGTAAGATCAGTCTCGCTTTCCTTCAACTGCAAGTACCCTGATTCTTTCAGCTCTTTGGCGAGGTCAAGCGCGTATGTGGGCGAGTAGGGCCTGACAAATGAGGCGTTGGCATAAGTGAGAGCAAGCTGGTTTGCAACTCCCTCGTAGTTTGACACTGAAATAATGGGCACATTAGGCCGGCCAGAGGCTATTGAGATGGCTGTAGCTCCGGACATGGTCTGGGCGAGAATCAGGTCTGCGCCAATCCGCTCAGCAAGCTGGACAGCGGAATAGCTTATCGCGTCGTAATTCTCATAGTGGCCGGTCGGGTCGGATTCCATCGGCTGGACTCTCGAGTTGTTTTGGGTATAAAGTATCACTTTGTTCATTTCCCTTACAGTCTCGATCGGGTATTTGCCATTGGTTGTCTCATCAGACAACATGACGGCATCAGCCCCAAGTATAACTGCTGTTGCGATATCGGATACTTCAGCCCTTGTTGGCTCTGGGTTGTCTACCATGCTCAGCATCATTTGGGTAGCGACTATTGAGATCTTGCTGTATTGGCGGCAGAGCGCAATAAGTTTTCTTTGCACGATCGGGACTACTTCCGCCCCTGCTTCAATAGCCATATCTCCCCTGGCAATCATTACCCCGTCGGATGCTTTGACGATCTCCTCCATTATCTCATCAGACGCGATAGCTTTTTTTGTCTCGATTTTGGAAATAATTTTCGCTTTTGACCCATGCGATTCAAGCACACAGCGGAGTTTGTGGATGTCCTCAGGGCTTTGGACAAAAGACAATGCAACAAAATCGATCTCCTGATTTGCTCCATACTCGATGTCGGCGAGGTCTTTTGGCGTCAAGATATCTCCGCCAAAATCAGTGTCAGGAAGATTGATGCCTTTCTTGCTCATAATATATCCATCATTTTCGACCACTACTGCAATTGAGGAAGGGCTTTCAATTCTAGCAATAGTTGTTTTTACTCTGCCGTCAAAAAAATAAAGAGGCTCTCCCACTTTCGTTTTCTCTGCCAAGTTGTATTGGACAGGAAGCCGAAGTGAGCCGTCATGCTCTTCAATAGAGCTGTCGAGAATAATTTCATCCCCCTTTTTCAAATCAAGGTGGTTGCCTAGTATGTCGCCTAAGCGGATTTTCGGTCCTTGGAGATCCTGGAGGATAGCCACACAGCGACCTCTGGCTGCCGCTGCGCTTCGTATCCACTCAATCTGGTCATCACGCTCCTCATTGGTTCCATGGGAAAAATTCAAGCGGAAACCGTTTACTGAAAGGTTGACAAGCTCGGTGATTCTCTCTTTGGAGTGGACAGATGGACCAACTGTGGCAAGTATCTTTGTGCGTTTAAATAATCTACTCATAGTTTTTGACTTAATTATAGCAATTCTTGATCAATATTTAGGCCTTTCTATCCATAGTATTGTAAAATAATAACTTTTGCTCCAATCATAATTGGCATCTGGGCATATCCATGCATTCTTGGTGTGGGTCACTCGTGTTTCCACATCGACACAAAAAAAAGCTGGGTAACCGGCGATACCGGTTGCCCAGCGCTAATGGAAAAACGTTTATTCAGACACAGTGGAAATTCCGCTCTTAAGGCCTTTGACGAACTCTGACACAGGCGCCGGGCTTTCCTTGCCATATTGTGCAACCAGCCTGACAATGGCGCTGCCAACAATAACACCATCAGAAATTGAAGCCATCTTTTTTGCCTGCTCAGGGGATGAGATTCCAAAACCAATGGCGCATGGTATTCCAGAAACTTTCTTTACACCTTCGATCAGCCCTGCAATATCCATGTTGATATCGCTTCGCACCCCTGTAACACCCAATGAAGAGACGCAATAGAGGAAACCTTCAGCTTGGTTTGCGATCTTGGCAGCCCTATCCCCTGAAGTGGGCGCAATCATGGATATCAGGCATATGTTGTGATTGTCGCAAAACTCTTGTAGCTCGCCTTTCTCCTCAAATGGCATATCAGGTACGATTACCCCGTCAATTCCGCACTCTTTGCACTTGGCCATAAAACGTTCTTTGCCATATGTGAATATGGGATTAATGTAGGTCATAAAAACCAGCGGGATTTCTGTCTTCTGCCGAAGACGGGCTACCATGTCAAACAGTTTGTCAGTAGTGCATCCCGCAGCGAGTGCCCTCTCGTCAGCTTGTTGGATGACAATGCCTTCCGCTATCGGGTCAGAAAATGGGATGCCTATCTCGATCAAGTCTGCCCCCGCTTTTTCCATTTCTAAAACTAGCAGCTCTGTAGTTTCAATATCTGGATCCCCGCCGGTCACAAAAGTGATCAATGCTTTATTGCCCTCAAATGCTTTTGTTATTCTAGTCATGCAAATCTTCCCCCCTATATCTTGCAATAGCAGCCACGTCTTTATCTCCCCTGCCTGACAATGTAACGACGATTATTTTGCCTTTGCCTAGTTGCGGGGCGAGTTTGGCTGCATACGCCAGGGCATGGGCGCTCTCAATGGCGGGAATTATCCCCTCTGTCCGGGATAAGTATTCAAATGCCACAACAGCTTCCTCATCAGTCACCGGCACATATTCTGCCCGGCTGATTTCTGACAGATGGGCGTGCTCCGGACCAATGCCAGGGTAGTCAAGCCCTGCTGAAATGGAGTAAACAGGGGCGATCTGCCCGTATTCATCTTGGCAAAAGTACGATTTCATACCATGGAAAATCCCCACAGAGCCCATTGCCATAGTTGCGGCGTGTTGCCCAGTGTCTAAGCCCAAGCCTGCGGCTTCACATCCTATCAACTGTACGCTTTCTTCCCCGATAAACTCATAAAAAGTGCCCATGGCGTTGCTCCCCCCGCCAACGCAGGCAATAAGGGCATCCGGGAGCTTTCCTTCAGCTTGCATAAGCTGCGCCTTGATTTCCTTGCCGATCACTTTTTGGAAATCCCTTACAAGGGTAGGGAAGGGATGTGGGCCCATTACCGAACCGAGGACATAAAGCGTGTCATCCATCCTTGAGGTCCATTCCCTCATTGTCTCGTTGACTGCGTCTTTTAATGTCATAGTCCCGCTGGTAACTTCGTTGACTTTGGAGCCGAGAAGCCTCATCTTGTATACATTCAGCGCTTGGCGTATAGTGTCTTCTTTGCCCATGAAAATCTCGCACTCCATGCCCATGAGGGCTGCTGCAGTAGCTGTGGCAACCCCATGCTGCCCAGCGCCTGTTTCTGCAATGACCCGGGATTTTCCCATTTTTTTTGCCAGAAGCACTTGGCCAAGGACATTGTTGATTTTGTGTGAGCCTGTATGGTTTAAATCCTCGCGTTTCAGATAAATCTTCGCCCCTCCAAGGTCAGCCGTCATTTTTTCGGCAAAGTATAGCAATGAAGGCCTTCCTGCATAGTTTGCCAGCAATTCGCCAAGTTCCTCTTGGAAAGCTTTATCTACGCTATAAGCAGCATATGCAGCCTCTAGCTCTTGGACAGCAGCCATCAGTGTCTCGGGGATGTACTGCCCTCCATACTCCCCAAATCTGCCTTTTTTCTCATCCATTATGCACTCTCCTTACAATTGCAGTTATTTTTTCTATGTCTTTTAACCCGTTTGTCTCAACTCCGCTGCTAACATCAATCGCATATGGTTCAACGCTTTTTATTGCCTCATCTATGTTGCTGATTGACAGGCCTCCCGCCAAGAAGAATGGCTTGGCAGGAGATCCGATCAGGCTCCAGTCAAAGGCGGCTCCTGTGCCGCCGCCTTTATTGTCTAAAAGCAGATAGTCTGCGCAGCTCTCTTGCCACTCTTGGACATCCCCGCTTTTGGCGACTGCTATTGCTTTTATCAACGGTATTCCGCACCGGTCCTTCAAGCGGCGTATATACGATTCATCCTCGCTGCCGTGTAACTGGATCATATTAATTATGCCAGCATCGGCGATATCCAGAATATTGTTTATTGGCTCATTAACAAAGACCCCAACGGGCTCGATGCCTTCTGCCAGATGGCTGCGCAGAAAGCGGGCATGCCCGCTTTCAACCTTCCTTCGGCTTTCTGCAAATACAAATCCCACAAAGTCAGGCTTTGCGGTGTTGGCAGCTTCAATGTCTACAATCCTGGTCAACCCGCAGATTTTGATTTTCATGCCATTCCACGGAGTTTTTGGATTTCTGCGGCTTTATCCTGGCTCCTCATCAGTGTCTCGCCAATTAACACCCCGTCAACCCCATAGCTTCGCAGCTCGTTGATATCATCCGCATTCCGGATTCCGCTTTCAGCGATAAACAAAAGGTTTGGCGGAACCAGCTTCCTAAGCCTGGAACTGACTGTCAAGTCTACTTCAAATGTCTTTAAGTCACGGTTGTTGACGCCAACTATCCTAGCGCCTGCGCTAACGGCAGCAGCCACTTCCTCTTCTGTATGGGCTTCCACCAAAGCAGACAGCCCTAAATTTTGGGCAAGCGTTAGATATTCGCGAAGCTGGGTCTCATCCAAAATGGAGCAGATCAAGAGAACTGCTGAAGCCCCAAGCACTTTTGCCTCGTATACCATGTAGGGGTCAACGACAAAGTCTTTTCTCATTACAGGAATATCCACTATCTCGGCGATCTCTTTTAGATAGCTATCATCCCCTAAGAAGTAAAAGGGCTCGGTCAGCACTGAAATCGCTGCTGCGCCTGCTGCTTCATATTCGCGGGCGATCTGGGCGTAAGGGAATGATTCCGCTATCAACCCCTTTGAAGGCGACGCTTTTTTAACTTCACAGATAAAAGAGATGCCACTGCTTGCCAACGCTTTCTCGAATGGGTAACTGCCGTCAATCGGCTTGGCAGTTGCGATGCCAACAAGCTCATCCAATGGAAGCTCTTTCTTTTTTTCATTTATGCGTTCCCTTGTCCTCATGGCAATTTCATCTAAAATGTTCATAGTGCCCTCCTTTATTTCTCATTTGAGCAACGTATAAACTGTTCAAGTTTATCCATTGCCGCCCCGTTGTCGATTGTTTCTTGGGCAGCAATGACTGCTGCGTCTATTGATTTATACTTGCCACAGGTGTACAAAGCGGCTGCAGCATTGAGTACAGCCGCGTTTCGCTTAGGCCCCTTTTCGCCCATTAATATCGAGCGCAGGATTGCCGCGTTTTGCGAAGGCGTGCCACCTACAAGATCTGATTTCTCACACCTTTCAAAGCCGAATTGCTCCGGCACAATCTCATATGATCGCAACCAACCGTCCTTAGCCTCGCAAACAGTGGTAGGCGCGCTCATTGAAATCTCGTCCAATCCGTCATTGCCATAGACAACCATGGCGTTTTTGACTCCCAAGTTGTTGAGGACCCTGGCAAGGGGCTCAACCAATTCTTGGTCATAAACGCCCATTAGCTCCATTTCCGCCCCAGCCGGGTTTACTAAAGGACCGAGAACGTTAAACACTGTGCGGATACCTAGCTCCGTTCTCACAGGGGCAACATATTTCATGGCTATATAGTAGTTTTGGGCGAATAGGAAGCAAATCCCGATGCTATTCAAAAGCTCGATACTTTTCTCTGGGGGAATGCTTATGTTGATGCCCAATGCCTCAAGCACATCGGCAGAACCGCACCAGCTTGATGCGCTGCGGTTGCCGTGTTTTGCAACCGGGACCCCTGCCGCCGCTGCGATAAGGGCAGCAGTTGTCGAAATATTAAATGAGTTGGAGCCGTCTCCGCCGGTTCCGACAATCTCCAACGCGTCAACATCATGCAGCAGCCTGACACAGTGCTTGCGCATCGCTGCGGCTGAAGCTGTGATTTCTTCAATGGTCTCGCCCTTTATGCTTAGTGCAGTCAAATATGCGCTCATTTGGACTTGTGAAGCTTCTCCGGACATAATCTCATGCATAACTGCCGCAGCAGTCTCGTATGCAAGGTTTTCTTTGTTTGAAAGCGATATAATAGCTTCTTTGATCATGGAAATCCCTCCTTAGTCTTTCATAATAAAAAAGCCCTTGGCAAAGAATAACTTTGCCAAGGACGAATTAACAATCCGCGGTGCCACCTTAGGTCACGGCAATGGTTGCCGCGCTCTTAGCAGGGTGCTATCACACCCCCGGCAACTAACGCATGCCTTCTCGTTATGGAATACTCAGCAGCTGCCACCGCTTTTGACCATACCCTCAACAGCCCATTTAACAGCCTGCATTTCAATTTGGCTCTCAGCTATGCCAAACTCTCTGTATTGCGCACATACTGTTTTTATCTCTGTTTCAACGGTTTGTAATATATAGAATATAATATGATGATAGAGTAACACATGGCTCGATTGTTGTCAATCTATAGGTTAAGAATTATTTTTGCAATTTACCTTCTAATGAAAATAATGAAAATGATTGGTATTGCCATCCAGATCAGCTTAATATCCCCAAATAAGGCTCTAGACTATAACTATATAGTTTCACATCAAAGCAGAAAACAAAAGCAGTGCCTTGATATTTCAATTCCCATGCGGTATTTGGGCTCGCACAGAGGGAGAGCTGGTTCTTGGGGACTTGATTTTTTATCAGTTACACCATAGCGGCTGCCATTGGCAAACCGTTAGCTGCCTCAACCAAATCAGCTGCAGCTAGCTTTGAAACCAGAAGGCTTTGTTGTTCCCATTCCTTTGGCTGCTTTTTTTTAGCATACGATTTTCTATGCGCTTTTATTTTTTTTATCGCCCATTCATAATGGCTGGATGTCGACGAGACAAAGTAGCTGCCCAGAAATGTTGTGCCTGTCCAAGAAAAATGCTTTTTTGCAAACAACTCTTCGTCATTGAAGGCTCCAAGGAGTTCCTTTGCTTTGCTATGGCTGTTTTTTAGCAAACTTTCTGCTTCGACATAGGAAGTGGACTGGTGTTGTTTCCAAAGCTCGATGTTCATATCGCCATAGGTTCTCCATGTATATGGTTCTGGCAAAAAAGGCTTCGATACCCCATTTTGGTTGGATTCGATCCAACGAAGCAAGAGCTGGTGCCATTCATACAAATGGATTAGGATATCCCTAAGATTCTTGTCCCTTTTCCAGTGGGCTTCCTTTTGCTTTATATCATCACCAAAGCTAAAGCTAGCTTCTTGTTCCTCTATGGGCATCGCTTTAATAAGCGCAAATACTTCCTGGAATTTTTTATTTGCAAGTTCTGCCAGTTCTAGTTTTGTGGTTGGCCTAGGCATATAAACCTCTTTTCTACTTTCAAACGGCGCTTTATTCGAAAAATCAAGTATATTTTTCAGCTATTTTGACGGCTATCTTTGCCAGCTCGTGGCGAATAGCTTGGGGCTCTAGAACCTCAATTGCTGGGCCAAAAGACAAGAGGTATTCATAGAGCCAATAGTCGTGTGGTATTCTCATATTGACTATAAAAGAGCCGTCAAGGTTTTTATAAATGGATTTTTCATCGAATTCATCATAAACCCTAAAAGCATTGTTAGCCTCAATCCGAAGCTTGATATCAACTAGATCTGGGGTTTCAAACTCAGCTGTCTCTATATTGGGGACTGTATATGCGCTTGAGTCAAAAGAGAGGTCAAGCATCTCGAGGCCTTTCATCCGGCTTATCTTAAATGTCCTGTAGTCGTTTTTTAGCAAGCAGAAGGTTTGCAGATACCATGAAACCGACTTAAAAGCCAGTTTCAAAGGATGCGCTTCACGAGTTGTCCTTTCCCCGTATGAGCTAAAATAAGTGAACCTTATTGTTTTTTCTTTTATTAAAGCGTTTTTCAAAAGGTCAAATTTGGTTCTGTCCTCTTCGCTGTTGCCCCATCTGGAGAAGTCTACTTCTATCCAATTTGTGCCAGTTTTTTCAAACAAGACTTGGAGCCTTGTGAGTATGCTTGTTATATCGACAGATCGGGTCGCCGACATGCCTTGTAGTGCAAAGAGGATTTGCTGTTGCTCTTCTTCAGATATCAATGTTTTGTTGATCACAAAACTATTATGGATTGAAATGCCCCCTCCTTTGCCTTGCACTGCAAATATGGGTATGCCTGCGCTTGACAAAGTGTCAATATCACGCAGAATTGTCCGTTTTGACACTTCAAAATGGTTTGCCAGCTCTTGTGCTGTGGCTCTATTTTTTCCCATCAAGTAATATACAAGGCCAAATAACCGGTTAATCTGCATAGTCCCGCCTCAGCTACATCATACCATATTAGAGAAAAAATGCATGCCCACTTTCACGCAACCTGCCTAATCTGTAGCCTTGGTTATTTAACAGATGAAGCGTTTTGCTTGCCTTGCGTGGTAAAAGGGGATCGGAGCCAACCGCCTCTCTATAGGCGCCGTCAATATCTCTATGAACATGCTCTTTTTTTTCTTGGTTTAGAGTTGGTTTGTTATATAGCCGGGTTATAGCCTTTTTTTTGCTGGCAAATCAACAAATTTAATGTATTTGCAAACGCTTTAGATTGGGGCAGCCCAATATCCACTTGTTGGAACTATGTCGAAAATAACACTAAGATCCGTCCGTTTAACACATTGAGAGAGCGTTTGACTTTTGTTTAACTTGCCAGTGATTTTTGTCGAATATTTGACATGTAATCGAAATTGATATATTCTGATAATAAAGCAAATAAAAGAAGTGTGTTTCAGGTTGTTTTGAATATCATTGAATATGTAAAAAATCGTGGCAATGAGCTGAAACACCTAACCTATCAGGAGGAACAATGACTGAGGAACTGAAAAAACTATATGATGAAAGAGTCAATCGTTTCGTCACAACTGCTGACATCAAAGAACCCGACAGGGTTCCGGTAATGAGCCAAGTCTCAACTTGGGCAGTAAATTACTCAGGCAACACTTTCGCTGGCCTTCTAGAGAATTATGAAGCTGAGGCAGAAGCATACACAAAGGCAAATGAAGGCTTCTATTATGACGGCATTAGAAGTGTTGGCATCAACCATTTGACAAAAACTGGTTTTGAGCTTGAAAGCAAGACGTTTTTTATCTCTCCAAACGGCATTACGCTTCAGCACCATGAGTCATCCAGTATGCGAGAAGATGAGTATGATGAGTTTCTGGGCGATCCCATGCGATTTATCGCTGACAAAATTGCTGTGAGGAAAGTCCGGGCCTTCCAGCTTGATGATGAAGAGCAAGTTTACCAAAACCTCTCGAAATTGTTTGACAAGTCGGCAGAGATCCGCAGAAACACCATTGTAGGGCCAACTGTCGTCGAAAAGACTGGGCTGCCATTTTGTGTAGCCGGCTCAGTTGCGCATCCAATGGATGACTATTTTGACTTTATCCGCGGATTTAAACCCACAATGACAGACCTCCGAAGACGCCCGGAAAAAGTTCTTGCAGCCGTGGAGGCGTTGATGCCTTACCATGAGCGCAATATTCCGAAAGCAGAACGCCCGCCACTGCCATGGGTGCAAGACACGCACCACATCGCAACTTTCCTTACAAAACAATTGTTTGAGCTAGTTTATTGGCCATTCTACAAAAAAACCGTAGAAGGGTGTTTCGCTGTCGGGACAAAACTATTCTCCCACTTTGAGGGCTCATGGGAACAGCATTATGATTTCCTTGAAGACCTGCCAAAGACAAGTGTAGTTGCAATTGTGGAGCCAACGGATGTTGCAGGTTTCAAGGCGCGTTTTGCCGACAGGTTTACTATCGCCAGTGGCGTGTCTACATCTATGCTTCGGTTCATGTCTGCTGATGAGTGCATCGAAGAGGCAAAACGTGTAGTCGGCATCGCCGCTCCAGGCGGAGGGTTTGTCTTTGCCACTGAAAGGTCCTTGATTTCTCCAAATGACGCGAACCCGGATGTGATACGCGCAGTGAACAAATACATCTCAGAGAATACATATTACTAAGGAATAGGTGATAGATTTGGAAGATAGGCTTTATAATCTTGTTGTGCGGTATGTAGGCGAGCGCTTTCCTGATTTGGATCCTGAAGCCCGCCAAAAGCAAATTGATGCGTACTGCATATCATTTTTAAGGGTGTAAAGTATTAGCAAAGAAGCAAAAAGGTTGTTGGATACAACCAAATGCTTCTTTTTTAGTTTTAGTGCCAAGACAAGACTTTATAGCCGCAGTGGCAGTCGATGGCAAGCACAAGTATTTTTTGCAAATCGATAGCATCCTACAGGCAATCCTTGTGTCTATGCTTTAGGTGATGGAAACGCAAAAGTGCAAAGCGATTGCCCGTCCTTGCTCGAGGTATACAGGCAAAGCTGTATATTTCTTGCCAGTTTCTTGGCCAAACAAGTGGTATGCAAAGCATCTTTGTTTCATGGCTGGTCAATAAAAAGGATCATTCAGCAAAAGCCATATTGACAATAATCAAAGTGTGCTGTATGCTTTATATAGATGAATATCTATGTAAGGCGAGGTCTATTTGCATGAGTAGCCACACGACAAATGAACCTGTCAAACAGGTTCCAACGAAACTAGCTTTTGGGGATTTCCTTGGCGCATGGAAAGCCAGGTGGGGCATTGGGCGCATGGATTACACTATCAAGCCAGGCCTTTATGCAGTGGGCAAGCCAGACAGTGAATCTCCAGTTTTGGTCAGCGCAAATTATAAATTGACTTTCGACGCTTTAAGGAAAAACCTTGGCGGTTTGGATTGTTGGATAATGATCTTGGATACAGGCGGGATAAATGTCTGGTGCGCAGCAGGAAAAGGCGCTTTCGGCACGGACGAGTTGGTTAACCGCATTGAAAAGTCGGATATTTCAAAATACGTGTCTCACAAACAGCTTGTTTTGCCCCAATTAGGCGCGGCAGGCGTGAGCGCTTATGAGGTGGCGCGGAGCTCAGGATTCAATGTCGTCTACGGGCCGGTTAGGGCAAAGGATATAAAAGAATTTATCAGAGAAGGATATAAAGCAACTGAAGAAATGCGCATGGTCAATTTTACCCTATGGGATAGAATGGTATTAGTGCCGATGGAGCTGGTTCCGGCATTGAAAAAATCATTGCCATTTTTTATAGGTATGGCCCTTTCAAGCACTTTTTTAGAAAAGCCTTTTGGCAAGGCTGATTATGCAGGTTTGGCAATGGCTATAGCAAGCGGCTCTATTATAACCCCCGTCCTGCTCCCTGCAATTCCCGGAAAGGCGTTTTCGCTGAAAGGGTGGATTGTTGGGCTTGGTGGCACAGCAGCCCTCGTTGGCGCATTTGGCGGCTATAGGAAAGGCAGCCGGATCCTGTCGATGGGCCATTTGTTGTTGTTCCCTGCAGTTTCTTCATATTTGGCATTGAATTTCACAGGGTCGACAACATACACTTCCCATTCAGGAGTCAACAAGGAAATGAGAAAAGCATTGCCGTTGATTGTTGGCTCAGCTTTCGTTGGCGCTGCTTTGGCGATTGGCGCATATTTATTTAGGAGTGATAAGTGAAAGTATTAAGATATCTTGAGGATGTTTCGACACTGGAACTTAATGGGGAAAAATGCACAGGTTGTGGCAGTTGCATTGATGTTTGCCCCCATGGAGTATTTTGTATTGTTGGCCAAAAAGCGTTCGTGGCAGACAAGGGGTTATGTATGGAATGTGGGGCTTGCGCCCTAAATTGCCCAACCAAAGCCATCGAAGTAATTGCAGGAGTTGGTTGCGCGTCTGCTATAATCGCCAGCTGGTTCAGCGGCAAAGAGCCTGCTTGCGAATGTGCGGAAGATGGCTGCAAACCCGGATGCTGTTGATTTTTAGAGTGGGAGAATATGATAGCAGGCTATATAATCTACAGGGTAGATGCAAAAACAAAAAAAAGCAATGGCTTCAATTAGGTATCCATTGCTTCTTTTTATGTCGCTTGTTTATAGCAACTCGCCATGCCTTTTCACAAAAGCTTGCTTGGCTACAGTCACTAGCGCCATATACACCAGGATCGTCAACACAAGCCACCCGAAATAGGCTGGGGGCAGGGGGGCAAAGCCGATTTTGCTGCCAAAGGCGGTGAAAGGCACAATGCTAAGCACTGCAATGCCAGCAAAAGTCGAGGCTGCCACTTGCAAAGAAGCCCTGCTTTGCAAGAATGGGATTTTTGGCGTGCGTATCATATGGATTACTAAAGACTGGCTCCACATTGACTCTACAAACCATCCTGCTTGGAATATTGCGATAAACAGCGCTTTTGTCCCGGGATCAGAAATTTGGCTAAAACCAAGGCCGCCGCAAACTGCTGGGCATATCACAAAGTACAACAAAAGGTAAGTGGTGATGTCAAACACTGAGCTTGTCGGGCCTATCCATACCATGAATTTGCCAATGTTGCTTGCATCCCATTTTCGAGGCACTTTCAAAAATTCGCCATCAACATTGTCCCAAGGTATTGCTGCGCAGGAAATGTCATAAACCAAGTTGAGCAGTATCAAATGTATGCTCATCATTGGCAAGAAGGGTAAAAATGCGCTAGCAACCAGCACGCTAAACATATTCCCAAAATTCGAGCTAGCAGTCATTTTAATATACTTGATCATGTTCGCATACGTTTTCCTGCCTTCGACAATGCCTTTTTCCAACACCGTCAAGTCTTTTTCCAGCAAGATAACATCCGCGCTCTCTTTTGCTATGTCAACTGCAGTGTCAACGCTGATGCCGACATCTGATGCTGCCATGCCAGCAGCATCATTTATGCCGTCGCCCATATATCCCACACAGTGGCCATTTTCACGCAAAACCGTGATTACACGGGCTTTCTGCTGAGGGGAGAGTTTTGCGAAAATATCGACCTGCCCGGCTTTCTGCCCTAGCTCGGCATCATCCATGTGTTCCAGGTCTGAGCCTAGGAGGATTGCTTGCGCAGATATGCCCACTTGGCTGCAGACGTTAGCCGCCACTTTGTCGTTGTCGCCTGTGAGGACCTTCACTTGCACCCCATGCTCTTTAAGCGCCAAGATAGCAGCTGCAGTCGATTCTTTTGGCGGATCCAGGAAAGCCAAGTATCCCAGAAAAGTCATTCCAGACTCATCCGCTACCCCAAACGACTCTACAGGGGAAGGGTTGGTTTTTTGCGCAACTGCAATTACCCGCATCCCTTCCTCATGAAGGCTGTTTGACTTTTGGAGTATATAATCCCTGACTGGCTCTTCCAAAGGCACCACACTGCCTTCATACTCGGCAAAGGAGCATACCTCCAACATTTCCTCTACTGCGCCTTTGGTGATCATTTGGGTTTTGCCATTTTTCACAACCACACTCATGCGCCGCCGCTCAAAGTCAAACGGAATCTCATCGACTTTTTGAAACCGTTCTGCTATGCCCGTAAGCTCTGGGACTGACTCTTGCAGCTCAAGGGCGCGCTCGATAATGGCGATGTCAATCAGGTTTTTCAAGCCTGTTTGATAATAGCTGTTCAAAAAAGCGTAGCCAAGCACACTGGCGTCTTTCTCTCCATGGATGTTCAAGTGGTATTGGAGAACCACTTTGTCTTGGGTCAAGGTGCCAGTCTTGTCAGTGCATAGGATATCCATCGCGCCTAAATTCTGGATAGAATTCAGGTTTTTTATGATGGTCTTTTCCTTTGACATTGCTACAGCGCCTTTTGCAAGGCAAGTAGTGACAATCATTGGAAGCATTTCTGGAGTCAACCCCACTGCGATGGATACAGCAAACAAAGAGGCTTCCAGCCAATTGCCTTTACCAAAGCCAATGATAAGCAGAACCATGGGCACCATGGCAAGCATAAACTTTATAAGGAGCCATGAAACAGAATTCACGCCCTTTTCAAAGCTTGTCTGGGGAGGCTTTTGGGTTGTATTTGCAGAGATCCCGCCAAATATCGTGTCATCGCCGACAGCCACAGCAATGCCTGTCGCTGATCCGCTTATTATTGTGGTTCCCATAAAAGCCAAGTTGCAAAACTCTGTTATTCCAATTGTGCCATCGAGTTGGGAAGCATGGCTTTTTTCTACTGCCACGCTCTCCCCAGTCAAAGCAGACTGGCTTGCAAACAGGTCTTTTGATTTGATAATTCGCATGTCAGCCGGGATCATATCTCCTGCGGCTAGATGGACAATATCGCCAACGACAATTTCTTCGATGGGGATTTCAGTGGCTTTTTGTCCAAGCCTCTTGACATTTGCGGTTGTTTTTATCATTTGCAGCAGTTTTTCTGCCGCATTTCCGCTGCGGGTCTCTTGGACAAACCGCAGCACCCCTGAAATTAAAGTCATTGCCAAAATAATGACAAGGGTCATAGGCTCGGCTTCGTTTGGTTTTGCCATAATAATGTCGCTAAAGGCCGAGACAATAGCGAGCAAGAATAGAATGGCGGTAAATGGGTTTACAAACGACTCAAGCAACCGCCCGCCCAAGGATGGCTTGTTGCCACGGGTAATTGTGTTTTCGCCAAATTGCCTGCTGGACTCTCCAACAGCATGTTCGCTAAGCCCTTCCAGGGAGCTTGCAAACTCTGTAAGCACTGTTTCTAGGTCTGATAGGGCGGCAAATCTTAGCCTGTCATCATTTCTTTCTCGGCGGACTGCCGAGGTAGTGTTTTGGCGCAGGCTCGTGTTATTAATTGCTGCATTATTCATCGGATTGCACCTGCATGCTATCATGAATAGCTGGAAGCGCAGCCCAAAATACCCCAGGAAAGCGGCTATTTTTAATTAAGATGAGGCAAAGTGGAGCCAAAAAGACTGCAAAATGCCATGTCATATAAATCCCGCCGCCTAGGGTCAGGACTGTTGCTACTTCCGGATTCCACTTCGCACTCACCTCTCTTTTTAATACATTTTTTTTATATAAATCAACCTCTGGTAATGAGGGGGATTGCAATTAAATTTGGGCGCATAAAAACCGTAATTTCAATATTGCAGGGGAGGATGGCATGCCGGTGATTGCCTTCCGAAAATAGCCCTTTGGCCAGCAATGCAATCCAGCCCGCAAGGGGCTTGTTTTTAATGCCCATGCATATTTACTGTGAATAATAATAAAAAACCTCTATCACATGAACGGTGACAGAGGAAATAACCAAAAAAACGAGCTATAGCCATAAATTGCCATCGTCCAAGCTTTAGCATCGCAAGGCAATGTTATTGCACTAGTCTGCGCCTTAGTTTCGACGCAGACTGTTGGCCTACTCATGGTGTCTCCACCACTCTGCGGCAGCAATCCGTATCCTTGCGGTAGCCTCACCTACCGATTATGTTTAAATGTGTTGTTAAATCTACAAATAGTATATGCTAGCTTCCGGTGGTTGTCAACATACTACGTTATTATTTTTGGATAATAATAACATACTGGTTTTAATAATATGCCCCATAAATTTGCTGAAAGCCCAAATGGGCTTTAATGCATTTTATAGTGGATGGCTCAATCATAAGAATTTGCCAGCATATTTTAAATTTATTTTATTTTATATTGCTAGCAAAACTGCAAGGCAATATGAAACAGCAACCCGGAAAGCACTTTTTGTGGCAAGTTGCCTAGGGCAAGGCTTTTCGACAGGCAGAATCAAATGCTTGCCATAGGGCAGATAACAGCTACAAGCATTTGCGCGGTTTATTGGTTTGAGAGCTGGATGGCGGTCCATTAGGCGTCAAATAGGAATTGCGAAGTTTTGGCACACTCTGGCGCACTATCGTTTCGAATCATTTTCAGAATGCCTCAAGTCCAATAGATTCACCCAAGAAAACAGGAATCCCGCTTGCTAGGAAAACCTCAGGTTTTTGAGCCTTGACCAATAATCCGTCCCACGGTACAATCACAATATGGCAAATGAACAAAACCCCGGGAATAGCGCTTTCCCATCTGGCAAGTGGAAAAAGCAAACCGCTTTCTTCTTGGCCAGCCAAAATATCTCGTTAATTGGCTCGTCTGTGGTTGGATTTGCGATCACTTGGCATATAACGCTAGAAACCGGATCGGGTTTTTGGATGATGTTGGCGACTGTTTGCAATCTTGTTCCACAAGTTGCGTTCTCTCTAATTGCAGGCGCTTGGGCTGACCGCTACAACCGCAAGCATGTGATTATGCTTTCTGACGGGTTTGTTGGCTTGGCAATGCTTTTGCTGGCAATATCTTTTCTTGCCGGGTTCCCCAAAATCGAGCTGCTGCTGGTCGCATTGGCAGCTCGTGCTATCGGCGCAAGCATCCAAGCTCCCGCAGTAAACGCGTTCTTCACCCAATTGGCGCCAAAAGAGCAGCTTGCCAAAGTCCAGGGAATCAACCAAGCCATAGGCTCGGCATTCGCTCTTGCCACTCCTGCATTGGGTGGATTGCTGCTGGCCAGTGTTGGCATTGTGGGCGCATTCCTGACGGACACCGTGGGCGCTGCGATTGCCATAGGAGTGGCTAGCCGCATACATGTGGGCAAGCCACATATTGCCAACCATCCGCAGCCTGTTTTTAAAGATATCGCCATGGGTATTTCATATATTGGCGGCAATAGGCGGCTGAAGCGCCTTTTTGCTTGCTTGCTGTGCTCTTTCTGGCTTGTCACACCGTCATTCACACTCACTCCATTGATGATCGGGCGCACTTTTGGAAACGAAGTGTGGAGGCTTGCTGTGCATGAAATTGTATGGTCAAGCGCAATGGTCGCATGCGGGGTCTTGTTGTCGATTAGGGGCGGTTTTCGCGACAATGAAAAGGCAATCGCGCGTTCCATTGCAGGTTTTGGCATATCGTTCGCACTGGCGGGATTGTCGTGGAGTTTTGCGTCTTTCCTAGTGTTTTTGGGGGTAGCGGGGCTGTTTTGGCCAATTTGGTCGATGGCGCAAACAGTCTTGGTGCAAGAGATAACACAGCCAGCAATGCTGGGGAGGGTGTTTTCAGTAGTCCATCTAATTATCACAGGAACGGTTCCAATTGCGATTCTTATATACGGTCCGTTGGCGGATACTATTGGAATAGAAGCCATTCTTGTTGCAACAGCGTTTTGCTTGCAATAGAAGGCTTGGTATATGGTTATGCGGCAAAAAAAGCGCAGGATCCAGAATAAAGGCAGAGCCGACGCGGCAAATGCCAAAAATAAGTAGCAGGTTATGCCAAGGCATCCGCATCGCCCATCAGCCAGGCAAATTCCTCTATTGTGCGCGGCTTCTTTTCTGATCGCTTGCATAACCCAGCTTTTTGGATATGCTCAAATGCCTCATACAGCAACGGTTTTTTTAGCCCTGCCTTTTTCAAAGTGTCTTCTTGGCTAAATACTTCATCAACATTGGCATCTGCAATTATTTCCCCATCAGCAAACACAATAGCCCTGTTAGCAATTCGATATGCAAAATTAACATCGTGGGTAGACAATATGATCGTTATGCCAGACTCGTTCAAAGCAAGGAGTATGTGTTCCAGCGCGTCAGTGTTCTGCGGGTCAAGCGAAGCTGTTGGCTCGTCTAAGAGTATAATGCTGGGCTGCATAGCCAAGATGTCGGCAATGCTTACCCGCTTTTTCTCCCCGCCGCTAAGATAGTGCGGGGCATAATCCCTATAGCGGAGTATATCCATTTGGACCAGGGACTCTTCCACCCGTTTTTCAACCTCTTCTTTTGAAAGCTCCAAGTTCAAGGGCCCAAAACTGACCTCGCTTTCCACTGTCCCTGCGATGATCTGGCTGTCTGGGTCCTGGAATACAAGGCCTACGGCTTGCCTCAAAGTGAATGTGTCTTTTTTGTTGCCCTTCAACTCTACGCCATTATAGACGATCTTCCCGCTTTGAAGCTTCAACACCCCATTGCAACACAGAAAAAAAGTGCTTTTGCCAGCTCCGTTGCTTCCAAGCACAGCCACTAGCTCGCCTTCGGCAAAGGAAACGGAAACATTGTTTAATGCCCTGTACTTGCCATCGTATTGATAGCTTACATTCTCGATTTTTAACAAGTCACTCATTAATTAATTCCCTCACAATGGCATTAAACTCAATGCAGCGCCCACAGCCAGCAAAACTGCGCAGACCCACCCTTGGGTCATGGTTATTTTTGTGCTGTGTTCCAAAAACCTGATGCCCGTGTCATAGCAGCGGCTTTCCATAGCATCAAAGTTCTTTGCGGCAAAATGGTAGCTGCGGGCTAGCAAGTTCGCATAAACCATGCCAGTTGAGCGTAAGCTCGTTTTATAATCCTTCATGCCAAGCCTGCTTTTCGCTGCGTCATGCATCTCATGGTGCAAAGACATTAGTATAAAAATGTATCTGTAAACCAGGTACATCAAGTCAATGATGGCATCAGGGCAATGGCTTCGCCTCAGGACTGCGATGATGTCTGGCATTCGCGTTGTTACACTCAAAATGCACAGGCAGCTTACAGCCCCTAAAGCCCGGGACACAACGAGGGCAGCCATTGCTTGGGAGCTCGTTGTAGCATAGAACCATATCCCCAGCGCCCTAAAGCTGGCAACACCCTCAATTTGCGTCATTGACACCGAAAAAAGCAGGGACAACCCGCTCAATAGCAAAAAGCCCAAAGGGAGCATCAATATCTGCAAATAGTGGTCGAAGTCCATTCCGCCAGCATAGACGGCAATAACAGGCGCAATTGCCATAAGGAAGATTCCTGTATAGCAGTTCTTAGAGGATATGCATATTGCAATCGATGCCAAGACTGTCCAGAACTTCAATGACGCGTTCACGCCATTGAGTTTTGAGCTTTGGGCTATGATATCGATAGGCAATGGATGGTCATGTTGATGCCTGCTAAAGTGCCAGAAGAATGCCCCCAATGCAATGCAAGCTGCAGCGAGGATTGTGTTGGGCGCCTTGCCTGCAAAGAGAAACCAAACAAATGCCATGGAAAGAATGCCTGTCACCATGCTGCCCACATCCTCCCGCCTGCTCTAAACCGCTTTGACTTCATTTTATAAAGCACCTCTTTGTTCTCTTCTAGTTCTAGTCCCGATCTGTTATTTCATACATCAAAGCATTGACTATCGCGGCCGCCACATTGCTTCCGCCTTTTCTCCCCCTTGCCACAATATGGGGCGCCTTAAGCGATAAAACCAGCTCTTTTGACTCGACGACATTCACGAAACCTACCGGCACGGCGATAACCAATGCAGGATCGAGCACGCCTGCCTCAACTAATTCGCAAATCCTTATCAGGGCAGTGGGAGCGTTGCCCACTGCAAACACCAGCGGGCCTGCAACTGTCCTTGCTGCATAATCCACTGCCTCTCTTGATCTTGTATGGCCGCTTTCTTTTGCGATTTGGGCTACTTCAGGGGAGTCTACAAAACAGAGGACTTCGCATCCAAGTTTGGCAGCGGCCCTTTTGTTTATCCCTGAGCTCCCCATTTGGGTGTCAGTGATGATAGCCGCGCCGTTTCTGAGGGTGTTTTGGGCTGACGCCACTACCCCTTCAGAAAAAAAAAGGTTGTCCGCATAGTCAAAATCAGCTGATGTATGTATAACCCTCTTGAGGATATTAGCGTTCTCTTTTTTGAATTCCTTTCCCTCCAGCTCGGACGATATAATTTCGAAGCTACGGTTTTCGATCTCCATCGGATTTGTGATCATGTCCACTGCGCTTTGCTCCTAGTCTTATTGTATTCAAAACATAGATTTATAAAATTCTCTGCAAAAACCTTGTTGCCCCAAAAATGAAGATGCTGGTTGCCTGCGAAGACAGATCCTTGGGAGCGGACCGCGCTAAAAGTATTGCCGTTATGCTTGGTTACGATAAAACAATCGCCATCATAAAAGCACTCTGCATAGGTGAAAAAATGCGCATTTATCGACTCTCCGGCTTTGCAAAGCAGGTTGTCGCGGGC
This sequence comes from Eubacteriaceae bacterium, assembly GCA_009782875.1. Taxonomy (GTDB): domain Bacteria; phylum Bacillota; class Clostridia; order Eubacteriales; family Anaerofustaceae; genus WRIE01. The sequence continues at coordinate 36,274 of WRIE01000011.1, forward strand.
TGCCTCCATTCTGCCGTATCCGAAGTTTTGCAGCTGCTTGCCCATACGGGAGCTGCCTTCGAGAACCCCTGCCATGCTGTATTGCCCGCCTGGCATGTCTTCAAGGCTTTCAAGCAGATACCTATATCCGCCACATTCCGCATAGATTGGAATACCTGCATCAGCAGCGGTTTTTATGCTGTTTCTCATTGGAACATTCGCTTCAAGCTCCTTTCCGTACAGCTCTGGGTATCCGCCCCAAAAAACCACTCCGTCCGCATCAGCCGGCAGGGCGCTATCATGGATAGGGGAGAAAAAGCGGATATTTGCCCCTAGAGTTTCAAATAGCTCATGGTTGTCTTCATACCAGAAGGAGAAAGCCTCATCGCTTGACACATAAAGGTTGATATTGCCTTTTCTTGCAGGTTGCATGATAGGTCTTTCGGGGGCGTCCAAAGGAGGGGCTTGGCTAGCTATTTCCATTAGTGCCCCAATATCAACATGATTTTTAAAGTTCTCAGCCAGCAATGCGATTTTTTCTTTCAAGTCTTCAATCTCGCTTGGTTGGAACAGCCCCAAGTGCCTGGATTCGATGCTTGCCCCAGCCACTTTTGGCATATAGCCAACGACTTTGATGCCTATCCTCTCTTCTATCAGGTCTTTGTAAAAGCGGTACATGCCTTCTGTCACATTGTTCAACAGCACAGCCTTGATGTTGTTCGCCTCAAAATCCAAAAATCCCTTTATCAGCGCGCATACAGACAACGCTTCGCCTTTGGGGTTGGCAATGAGGACCACTGGGGTGTTTGTAGCCAGTGACACGTGGTTGCTTGAAGCGTAGCTGGTGTTTCCCATTCCGTCATAAAGGCCCATGACACCCTCGATGACAGATATTTTCCCCTCTGTGTTTGTTGCAAGACTCCTTGCCACCCCTTCTTCACCCATGAGGTATATATCCAAGTTGCGGGTGGCGACGCCAGCGGCTTGTGTATGGAACATCGGGTCGACATAATCAGGGCCGCATTTGAAAGCTGCCGCTTCTTCTCCCATTGAAACAAGCGCAGCCAAAAAAGCGCTTGTCAATGTTGTTTTGCCGCTGCCGCTTCCAGTGGCGGCAAACATAATCCGTTTACCCATTTGTGCCACATCCATTTCCAGTTATTATATATACAGGGTTCTGGGCCATCATCAAATCATAGCTGCCAACCCTCTTTGATTTTGCGGTGTTTACACAGACGATGTCGATATCTTGGAGCCTAAAGCGCCCAAAAATTTCAACTACTTGGGCAAGTGTCTGCAGTGTGATGGCGTTTGCTACAATCCTTGCAGTTTTGTTCGCTGACAATATAGAGCTAATTATGCCTTCCATGTTCCCTGAGCTGCCACCGATAAAAACTTTGTCTGGCGCTGACAAGCCAGCTAGAGCCCCTGGGGCTTGCCCATACACGACTTGCATGTTAAACGCCCCATGTTTTGCCGCATTCTCTTTTACCAACTTGCAAGCGCCCTCGTTAGCCTCGATGGCATACACATAGCCCGAGTAAGCAGCCCTAGCCATCTCCACTGCCACAGAGCCTGTCCCTGCGCCAATGTCATATAGTGTGTCATTTGGGCTTATCCCCAGTTTTGCCACAGACAGCCAGCGGATTTCCTCTTTCGTCATTGGGGTTTTTGAGCGTGTGAAATCACTGTCTTTTAGTGGCAGCCTGTCCTCTATTGCGCCAGGGTTTTGGATGTACATAACTGACAAGTTGTCAAAAACTAAATTTTTCAGCTCTTTTGCGCTGCCTGATGTAATCTTTTCTTCTGGAAAAGAGAGCCTTTCGCCTACGGTGATTATGGCATGTCCCAAGCCATGGCTATCAAGGGAAGCGCAAACGCTCTGGACAGTGTTGGCGCCTCCAACAAGCGCAAAGACCTCTTTGTTGTAGGCAGCTTTGGCTACGATGTTCGCATCCCTTCCATGGAGGCTTGCAAAAACCGCATTTTCATACGTTGCCTTGATTTTTGCGCAAAAGTATTGGACAGAGCTGATCCCAGGGATTAGTTGGATGTCATACAAGCCTCCAAGATCCATTACAAAGGTTTTTGCCACACTGTAAAAACCAGTGTCTCCGCTGGCGAGCACTGTGGTGTCCTCAAAAGGAGGCTCTTTAAGCGCGGCAAGCAAATCCCCCAATGGCAGCTCCCGGGTGTTGTAGACTTTCTGGGATGCCTTGATGGAAGACGATGCCATTCCAGTAAGCAAAGACTCGTCTCCCGGGCCATTTCCAACTACAATGAGTTTTGGCATATGCCCCTAGTCCTTTATCCGCTCCACGATAATATCGGCAATCCTCTCGTCAATGCCCAAAGTGCCCGTCAATTCGTATTTGATGTTTGGATGCCCCACAGAGCACTCTGCAAGGATTTTGGGGATGTCTTGTTGCAAGTGGATGCCCATGAACAGAAAATAGGGGACGACCTTTAATTGGGTGACCCCATGGGCATCCATTGTCTCAAACCCCTTCGCAACAGTTCGATCAGAGAATTCCATAAAAGCGCATTCAATGATCGTGTCTGGCGTTTTTTCCTTTACAATAGTTAATACTTGGTCTAGAGTGTCTTCTGTTTCTGTTGCCCTGCTTCCGTGGGCCAATACTAATACGCCTTTCATTGTAGCGCTCCTTCTTCTTTTAGCTTTTTTAGTGCATTTCTAGCTGCTTGCAGTGTTGCATCAATATCGTCTTGGGAATGGGCAAAGCTGACAAACATTGCCTCAAACTGTGAAGGAGCCAAGTAGACACCTTCTTGGAGCATTTTGGAGAAAAACTGCGCATACAAGCCAGTATCTGCCAGCTTCACCGAGGCGTAGCTATTTGCAGACTCGATTCCAAAAAAAACGCATGCGAGTGAGCCAATTTGGTTTACACAAACTTCCAGGCCGAATTTTTTGGTGATTTCTCTTAGCCCTTCTGCCAATGCCCCCCCAAGCTGGCCTATAGAATTGTATACATCGCCGTTTTCCAAAGCCTCTAGTTGGGCAATGCCCGCAGCCATGGCTACAGGGTTGCCGGAGAGGGTGCCTGCTTGGTATACAGGGCCCAAAGGGGAGATTAGCTCCATGATTTCACGCTTGCCGCCGTAAGCGCCAACCGGCATGCCGCCGCCGATAATTTTGCCGTATGTTGCCAAATCGGCTTTGACATTAAAGTATTCTTGGGCTCCCCCTTTGGCCAGCCTGAAACCTGTGATGACTTCATCGAACACCAGCAGCGCCCCATATTTGTCACAAAGAGCCCGAAGGCCTGCAAGATAGCCTTCATCTGGCAAAACAATTCCCATGTTGGCTGCCACAGGCTCTATGATGGCACAAGCGACACTGTACTTTTGCATCAAGGCTTCGACTGCCCCAAGATCGTTGTAAGGGGCGACTAGGGTGTCGGCAGCGACATTCATGCCCACCCCTAGGCTGTCTGCTTGGCCGGTGGTAAGGGCGCCGGAGCCTGCTTTCACCAACATGCTGTCCACATGGCCATGGTAGTTGCCTTCAAATTTAATTATTTTGTCTCTTTTTGTGTATGCCCTCGCCAGCCGCAACGCGCTCATGACTGCTTCTGTGCCTGAGTTGACCATGCGTACCATGTCGATGCCGGTGAACTGCGTGATTTTGTCTGCCAACAAGACTTCAGCCTCTGTGGGCGCCCCAAAACTCAAGCCGTTTTGGGCTGCTTTGATGACAGCCTCCCTTATTGCATCGTTGTTATGCCCCAAGACCATAGGTCCCCATGATCCGACGTAATCTATGTAGCTGTTTCCATCAACGTCTTCCACCCGGCATCCACTTGCTTTGCTTATAAACAACGGGTTTCCCCCGACGGCCTTGAATGCCCGGACTGGGCTATTGACGCCGCCGGGGATCATAAGCTGGGCTTTTTCAAAAAGAGACTTTGATTTTTCGTTTGCCATCAACCAATGTCCCCATGCTTTATAGCCCGCGCCAGCTCTTGGGCGTAATAGGTTATCAAGATGTCTGCCCCAGCCCTGAAGACTGCAATTGCGCTTTCGCACATTATGGCGTGTTCGTTGATCAAATCTGCAGCGGCAGCCGCTTTCACCATGGCATATTCGCCGCTGACGGCATATGCCGCGATAGGGATGTCAACCTCTGGCCTAGCTAGAGAAATGATATCCAAGCAAGAAAGCGCGGGCTTGATGATAATTGAATCAGCGCCTTCCATGATATCGATTGATATCCGTTTTAGAGCTTCCCTGCTGTTGTGGTAATCCATCTGGTAAGACTTCCTGTCCCCAAATTGGGGGGCTGAGCCAGCAGCATCCCTGAATGGACCATAGAACGCGGATGCGTACTTTGCGCTGTAGCTCATAATAGGCACATTCGCCCATCCGCTTGTGTCAAGGCCTGCCCGCATGGCGGCGACTGTCCCATCCATCATGCCTGAGGGGGCGACCATGTCTGCCCCAGCTTCTGCATGTGACACTGCTGTTTTTGCCAGAAGGGGCAATGTGCTGTCGTTGTCCACATCCTCATCCACGATCAAGCCGCAATGGCCGTGGGATGTGTACTCGCAAAGGCATACATCTGTGATTAGATATGCGCTTTTGCCGAATTGCTGTTTGATGCTCCTCAAAGCTTGTTGGACAACACCATCGTCGCTGTATGCCCCAAGGCCGGCTTCGTCTTTGTGCTCTGGTATGCCAAAGAGCAAGAACGAGTTGACTCCTGCCTCCAATGCTGCTCCTACCCCGGCAGCGATTGTGTCAGGGCTATATCTGGTTTGGCCTTCCATCGAAGGGAGGGGCTCGATGACGCCTTTGCCCTCCCTGACAAACATGGGGTAGACCAAAGCGTCGGCAGACACCCTGGTTTCCCGCGACATCCGCCTTAAGAGGTCGCTTGAGCGAAGCCTTCTTGTCCTGATTTCCATACACACAACTCCTTAATTTTTTCTGCCACGCCCTCAATTGTGGCCTCATCGCTGAGAATTGCATTTATGCCATATGAGCGCGCCTTTGCAGCTGTCGACTCCCCGATGCAAACTGCGTCAAGGCTAGCCAAATCGACGCCTGCCGCATTTTGGGCGAACCAATCGACTGCTGAAGATGAGGTAAATGCCGCATAGTCGATCGCTCCGATATCAGCATCCCCGCCGCTATAGGCTTTTTCGTAAATTGGGATATCGTCAAACTCAACGCCATGGGCAGCCAAGATGCCGGGCAAATCGCTTCCTGCGTCTTTAGCCCTTGCGAGCAGCACCTTCTCCCCTGGTTTTGCCAGTCCTGATAGGCCCTTGCCCAAAGCGGCGCCATTAAACACGCTGGGGCAATAGTCGGCGAACAAACCCCATTTTTCAACTGCCTTTTCAGTCTGTGAGCCAACGCAAGCGACTTTCAAGTGGGCAAGGGTCCTTATGTCGATTCTGCGCTGGGCTAATGACTCGAAAAATGTATCGACCCCCGTTGCGCTGGTGAACGCTACCCAAGAGTAGCTATTGATGCCTGCAAACGCTCTATCCAGCCCATTAGGATTTGGCGCAAATCTGGCCGGTGCAAGCTCGATGGTTTCGCATCCGAGCTCTTTGAGCCGCAGTGCCAATTTTGAAGCGCCAGGGGTTGCCCTTCCAACCGCTACCCGCTTGCCAAATAATGGCCTTTTGCTAAACCAGTCGTAGCGCCCGGACAACGAGCTCACCTCGCCGACGATTATCAACGCAGGGGAGGCGATGTTATGCGATGCGGCTAAAGAAGGCAGAGTGGACAGTGTGCCTTCCACCTTGCGCTGCTTCGGGGTTGTGGCGTTTTCCACTACAGCAGCTGGCCTGCCAGGATCCATCCCTGCTTTTAAGCAACCGTCACATATGGAAGCCAATGCCCCGACACCCATTAAAAACACCAAAGTGCCTTTGGCCCCTGCAAGGGCGCTATAATCGATATTTGTAGGCTCGTTGTTTTTCCCGTGGCCGGTTACCACATGGAATGAGGAGGCATAGTTCCTGTGTGTCACAGGTATGCCCGCATATGCCGGCCCCGCAATTGCAGAAGTGATGCCGGGCACAACCTCAAATGGCACGTTGTGCTCGATTAAAAGCTCAAGTTCCTCGCCCCCACGCCCAAAAACGTAAGGATCCCCGCCTTTGAGCCTGACAACGTTAAGCCCTTGAAGCCCCCTGTCCAATAAAAGCCGGTTAATCTCGTCCTGGGGAACAGGATGGTTTCCCGCGTTTTTTCCCACATTTATTAGCTCAGCTTCCCTGGGCATCAATGCCAAGATATCCTCTCCCACAAAACGGTCGTACAAAACGACATCAGCGTTTTTTACAGCCTCATATCCTTTCAAGGTCAACAAGCCCAAGTCCCCCGGGCCTGCCCCAACCAAAACTACTGCCATTATCCTTTCAGCCTCCCTGCCAATTCTTTTGCAAGCCCATCCCCCAAAAATTGCGCCCGCGACGAGTCTCCGGCAACTTTCGCCTTTGCCAAGCTGCCATCAGCATCCACTACCATGCCTGATAGCAACAGCTCGTCGCCATTTAATTGCCCATAAACAGCCACAGGCGATGAGCATCCCCCAGAGAGGGCAGTTAAAAACTGGCGCTCAGCCAAAGACACAATTTGGGAGGAATGGGAATGGAAAGCGTCCAAGTATGGATGCTCTTCGCCAGACCTGCCTTGGACCGCCAAAATTCCTTGGGAGCCAGAGGGGATCATTTCCTCCGGTGTAAACACTTTTGAAATCCGATCCTGCAAGCCAAGGCGCGCAAGGCCTGCTTGGGCGAGTATCAAGGCGCAAAATTCCCCGCTGTCAAGTTTTTTAAGCCTTGTTTGAACATTGCCCCTGACTGGGGCAATGCTATATCCTTCATATAGTTGCTCAAATTGGACTTTTCTCCTGATGCTCGCTGACCCCACCGGTTTGGACTTGTCCAACTTGCTGGACCCTTTAGGCAGCACTAGGGCGTCAAAAGGCGCCTCGCGCTCTGAGAGGGCCACTATGGGCAAGCCGGGGGTCTGCTCATAAGGCATGTCTTTGTAGCTATGCACAGCAAGGTCAATAGCGCCATCGAGGAGGGCTTGCTCGATTTCTTTGATAAACAGACCTTTTCCGCCGATGGCATCCAAGGTTTTGTCAAGAATCCTGTCCCCAGTGGTTTTTATTGTCACAAGCTCAAAAGTGATTTGCGGGTATTTTGAGCTTATGGCCGCCATGGCTATATTTGCTTGGACCACAGCCAGCTGGCTTTCCCTGCTTCCAATACGTATATGCTTTTTCATATGCCCATGCAACCTCTAATTGTTTTTGCCATTTCCCTGACACCTGCATGGTCGCCCGCTTTTGAAACGACGCCTGCGATAAAAGCGCCGTCCTCGGCAATGGCGGGGAAATAAAACGTGCATTCTTCGCGGCAGTCAGCAACAGACACAGGTATGCCCATTGATTTGGCTTCAAGCATCACATTATGGTTGGCTTGCCTGTCATTTGTCGCTGCAAGCGCTATAAACGGCTTGTATGCGGCAATGTCGCCATAGCAATACTCTCTTGCCACAAGCTGGATATCTCCCTGCTCTGCAGCTTGCTGGACTTTGGCGGTTGCCTCGGGCGATACAACCAGGACTTTTGCCCCAAAGCTGACCAAGGTTTTTATGCGCCGCTCTGCTATTTCCCCAGCACCGGCAACCAAGGCTTTTTTGCCAGCCAAATCCACAAACAATGGGAAGAACCTGCTGTTTTTTTCCATTGCTTTTTTGCTGGTGTCGAAGAGGTCAAGCAATTCTTCAAGCAAGTATCCTTTTTCAGCAGGGGTAGGGCGGGAGATGGCGATAGTTGCCGCCCCAACTGATTCCGCTGCAGAGACTTTCTCGGCAAAACCTCCTGCGTTTCCGGATTCTTTCGTGACTAGGAATTTTGCTTGGACCATTTTTAGCATCGCCCTGTTAATATCCTCACTAAACGGCCCTTGCATACAAATCAGGTTTGACTGCTTGTAGCCTAAAGCCATAGCTTTATGTATAGAATCCGCCATTGGCAGCAAACGGACATAAAAACGATCAGCAAAGCTTTTTATATGGGTAAATGCCTCCAACTGGCTAGATCCGATTGCAAGCAATGCTTTTCCATCACTTTTCTCCAAGATTTCAGCAGCGGCTATAGCGTCTGGCACAAAAGCCACACCTGCTGCTGCGTCACCATCAGGCCGCCGCAACCTGATATACTTAGAGCTGGAGGCTCTGCATGCCAGCTGGATGTTTTGCGTGGCGTCCAATGCGTATGGATGGGTGGCGTCAACTACAAAGTCATAATCCCCATCTCCAATAAGCTTTGACATGCCTTCCACATCAAGCTTGCCTGACACGACGCCAACACTCCCGTTTTCCTCTGCCAGGCTCTTTCCAAAATCCGTAGCCACTGACAATGTCACGCTGTGGCCGCCTCTGCCCAAAGAGTCTGACAAAACGCGGCTTTCGCTGGTGCCGCCAAAAACCAGGAATTTCATATCCTATATCCCCTTGCTGTCACGAGCTTCCCTCCAATGACTCTAGTGGCCGAGTTTCCAATAATCACAGTTGTGAACATGTCCACTTGCGCGCTTGACAGCTCTTCAAGGGTCAAAACCAATGCTTGCGAGTCTTCCCCCCGCAGCGCGTTTCGCACATATCCGCATTTTGTGCCGCCGGGTTTGTGGCGCAATGCTATTTGGCAAGCCTTCATTAGATAGTCGCTCCTCTTTTTGCTGGACGGGTTGTAAATGCATATTGCCATATCAGCCATGTTGCATAAATCAAGCCTTTTTTCGATTACTTCCCATGGTGTCAGCAAATCTGACAAGCTGATTACCGCAAAGTCGTTAGCCAAGGGGGAGCCCAAAATCGCTGCTGCTGAAATTGCGGCCGTGATTCCTGGCACTACCTCGACCTCAAGGCTCGGGTGTGCTTCAGCCAGCTCGTAGAGCAGTGTAGCCATGCCGTATATTCCAGCGTCTCCGCTGGAGACGACACAAACTTTCTTGCCGGAAAGCGCCTCTTGGATGGCTGTTTTGCACCGCTCGTTTTCACCAGTCATTCCTGTGGCGATCAACTCCTTGCCGCTGGCAAGCTCGCCCATTAGCTTCATGTAGCCTGAATAGCCTACGATACAGTCACAATCGAGGATAACTTCCCTTGCTCTTGGAGCCAGGTATTCAGCATCCCCGGGACCAATCCCAACTGCATACAATTTCATCAGGTCATTCCTCCTGTTGCCGCTTTTGCTAAAGCTCTGTCTTTATACATCAGCCAGCGCCAATACTTGCTAATATGGTCGCTGACAATGCTTTCGATCGTCAAGATGCTCTCCCGGGGCAATTCGATCTGCCCCCCTGATATATCATCGATTGTGTAAAGGGTGGCGCCTGGGATTTGGGCAACTTGCGGGTCGATGTCCCTGGGCACAGCCAAGTCGACGAATATCCTGGCGCGGCTGCCAAGCCTTGCTATTTCATCATATGAGAGGGTGTAGTGGGGGCTTGTAGTCGCGCTAATGACCAAATCCGCCTCTTGGATCGATCTGTACCGGTCGGCGTAGCTGATAGCGCAAGCCATATCCGGCACTTGCACCTCGCCCCGCTTGTATTGGCGCACAGTCACAGAGACATTGGCATTTTCTTGGACCAGCAATTCCGCCATCAGCCTGCCCATTTGCCCATTCCCGATGACAACCGCATTTATCCCGCCAAGGCTTGTGGCTTCGCTTAATTTTTCTATTGTTTTGCCCGGCACTGAGTCAATGCCCAGTGTCCTGAGCACTACATTGGTTTTTATCGCTTTCGCTGCTTGGATCGCCGTGTTAAACATTGTCTCAATATAGCTGTCGGTGCAGCCGGCTTGCCTGGACAGCTCCAAGGCCTCCCTGACTTGGGTGATAACTTGGTCATCGCCCATAACTTGCGAGTCAAGCCCTGAGGCCATCCGGCACAAATGCTCTAGTGCATAGTCTCCTGCCCTTTGGGTGAACAAGTGGCCATACTCCCCATATCCTCCGCCGAGCTCGTCACACAACAATTTCGCAGGATCGATAAACCCGTATTCAGCCACAGTCAAGTATAGCTCTGTCCTGTTGCAAGTGGTTATTGCAACACACCCCCCTGCTATGCCCTTGTTTACAAGGGAGGCCAGGATCCTTTGAGTTTTTTCTTTGGTGATCGCAAACTTTTCTCGAATTTCTAAATTTGCCGATGTGTGGTCAAGTCCTGTCATCAACAGTTTCAAAAGACACCCTCCACAATTCTTCTGCCACAGCCACAGTCACTTTGTCTTTGGCTGTTTTTGCTTGCAGGATCCTGCCTCTTTTTGAGGAAAGGTATGCTGCAGCTTCGCAAACACTCCCTGTCCCAGTCTGCGCCCTGACAAATTCTGACTGGCCAAACATTTGGGCGACACTTTCTAGCCTTTGGGCGCTATATGTAATGAAAGGGATAGTATATTTTTTCGAGATAGCGCAAATAGCTTCCTCGTCTTTCTTCAAGTCAATAGATGAAATCGAGCCGACTGCTTCAACCGATATGCATAGGTTTTCCAAACACTCCAAGAAAAACAATTCGGTTGTATCTGTGGCAACACCCCGCCTTGAGCCGATGCCAACATGGATATTCTTCGGAGCCAAATTTAAAGTAGCCCTAAAAGGCTTCTTGTCTGTGTCCTGGCTGATGCAAATCCCCACATCCCCTGTTGTTGAATGCAAAATCCCTGCGGGCAAGAGGGTGTCTACAGGATAATCGGAATAAAAGCCGACTTGCGACCCTCCAAGCAAGGAGCTTGCTACGCGTTTTATCGCTTCAGGGTTTATGATGGCATATCTATTCTGTGAGGCATACTCGTCAATCGAGAACACCCCATTGACATCTGTGGCAGTAGTGATAACTGCCACAGCGCCTGAAATGCTAGCGATTTCCCTTGCTATGCGGTTTGCCCCCCCGATATGCCCCGACAATATAGGTATTGCGAAGCTGCCTCCCTCGTCGACTACGATAACTGCCGGATCAACACTCTTATGCTTTATATAGGGCGCGATAGCCCTTGTGGCAATTCCTGCCGCGCCAACGAAAATCAATGTGTTGCCCGGCTCAAAGATGCCAGCTACATGCTCGGCCAAGTTTTTTACCCTTGCAGACGAGAAGCTCGAAGCAATTCCGCCCTCGACAGCGAGGTTTCCAATGGTGTCTGCCAGGGCTTTTCCCTTAGATGTGAATGACATCAAGTGGAAATTACTCACCTTGTGTCCCTTGCCGGAAACCATGGGAAAACCCAGGGTGGTAAAGCAGCGACCTCTCGTACTCGCTGCCCAAAAAGTCTCCTACTAAAATGATTGCAGTCTTTGAAATGCCAGCGGCTTTGCCGTCTTGCTCCATCTTCTCGAGAGTAGTGCGCACAATATGCTCGTCAGGCCATGTGGCTTTGTAGATTATGGCGGCAGGGGTGTCTTTCGGGTAGCCCCCCTCAACCAGCTTTTCTGAAAGCGCCCCAAGCATTCCGCTTGAAAGGAAAATCGCCATTGAAGCCTGGATTTTCGCCAACTCCGTTATCTTCTCTTTTTCTGGCACTGGAGTGCGCCCTTCCATCCTTGTCAAAATCACTGTCTGGCTGACGCCGGGAAGGGTGTATTCCGCCCCAAGAACCGCTGCAGCAGCTGAGAAAGAGCTGACTCCGGGTATAACCTCAAATGGTATTTGCCTTGATTCAAGCAAATCGAGCTGCTCCCTGATAGCTCCATAAACGCTGGGGTCTCCAGTATGGAGCCTGGCAGTCAGAAGGCCTTTTTCCTCGTTTGCAAACATAACTTGCACGACCTCTTCCAATGTCATGCCTGCGCTGTCATAAACCTCGCAGCCAGCTTTTGCGTAATCCAGGAGCTGGGGGTTGACCAAAGAGCCCGCGTATATAATGCAGTCAGCTTTTGAGAGAACGCCCATCCCCTTTACTGTAATCAGCTCTACATCCCCTGGCCCTGCGCCGATAAAATATACCATGCTATGCATTCTCCTTTACAATCGCCAAGGTGAAATATTCCTTTTGGGGCGACGCTTCGTATTCTTCTATGCTTTCATAAAGCCTCTGGCCGTCCATGGCCACCCGGCTGGCTATTTTAGTGTTGGCGGACAACCCGCGCTCTTTCAGCATCTCCAGCACGTTGTCGAGGTTGGCTCCGGATTTCATGAGGACCTTGTTTCCAGGAAACTCCAGGGCTTGGCCGATATCGACTGTATGCCTACCCGGTATAATAGACAGGATTTGCTGGTCTTCGCAAAGGGCTATGCCAAAAGCCGCGGCAGCCGCAGAGAATGAAGTGACACCCGGAATGATCTCTGTCTCATAGCCCGCATTGGCTACTATCATATGGACATACATGTATGTGGAATATGTAGTCGGGTCTCCCAATGTGACGAAACCTACATCTTCCCCAGTGTCCAAAATCCCGATAATTTCTCCCGCAGCTTTTAGGCGGGCCTCTTTTCGCTTGTTGATATCCCTGTCCATCGAAAAAAAACATTCGATGCGCTTTTTGCCTTCCAAGTACTCTTCCACAATCCCAAATGCGGCGCCGCCTTCGCTGTTTGATTTTGGTGTGGCGACAACACCGCATTTTTGGATGGTTTTTACCGCCTTGATCGTCAAGAGCTCCGGGTCTCCCGGCCCGGTGCCTATCCCGTAAAGCTTTCCTTTCATTTCGCGCTCACTCCCTTGGTCAATATTCCATGTTCCTGTGTAAAAACTATATATTCAATGCTCAAAGCCCCTCTTGTCCTCTCACGGAGGTGGAAGCCTATCTTTTCGCCAATGCTCTCCCAAACAGGCTCGTTGATTCCTGCTTCGGCCAACTGCTCGACAGCAGCCTGGACTGTGGCGCACTCCATGATCCGTTTGACCAAATCGCTGTCTGCCCCATGCATCGCCCCATGAGCCGCTATAATTTCCATTCTGCCGTCGGCATAGCTTGAGTGGGTGTTCATAATTCCGGCAGCAAGCTTGACAAGCTTGCCACCATGGCCTATGAGGATAATTGGGCCGACGCCTTTTTTGCATGCGTAGTCCAAGGTTTCCCCTATAAAGTTTGAGCACTTGATAGCTTTATTGATATCCAAGCCCAGTTCTGTTTGGGCAAAATCCCTCCCATAGTTTCCCGGGGTTATAACTAGCCGGCGCTCGCCACTGGCAACTTGGACATCAATGTCCGCCTTGATCGTCTCCACAATCGCCCTTTCGCTCATGGGCTCCACAATGCCTGTAGTGCCCAGCACCGACAACCCGCCGATTATTCCAAGGCGCGCATTCATTGTCCTCTTGGCTGCCGCCTCGCCCCCAGGAATAGAGATTATTGCCGTGATGCCCCCAGAATACCCGTTTTGGCTGCAGGCCTCAGCGATGGCGCTTGTGATCATTTGCCTGGGGACAGGATTTATCGCTGTTTGGCCGACAGCTACCTTCAAGCCAGGCTTTGTCACTGTGCCTATGCCTTCTCCGCCTTCAATTTGGATAACTTGCCCGTTTGTTTTTGAGACAGTGGCATACACCATCATCCCGTTGGTGATGTCAGGGTCGTCCCCCGCGTCTTTTTGCACGCCATATCTTGCCGTCCCATCCTGCATTGCCGCTCCCGTGGTTTCCAGGTCAAACGCTTTGCCATTCATAGCGGCAATGCTGACATGGCTGATGGCGGTGCCGGATAGCAGGGCAACAGTAGCCGCCTTTGCGGCTGCCGCAGCGCACAGCCCAGTTGTTATGCCAGGTTTTAAGTCTTTCATTTCAAAGCACCAAAATTCCCTCAGTTTGGTGTTGCAAAAAAGCAACTAAAAAAGGCTTTGACCACAAGATCAAAGCCTTTGAGTTTAATAACGAATAACCGGAAAAAACGAAAGCGACGGCTAAAGACGCTACCACTGCAAAGTCCCCATATCCTGTGAGGCTTGGCAATACGAACCATGAGGTTCGGTGCTGGCAGGTCTTTCGACTTAGACATCATCGCTTGTTCCAAACCTTCCCAGGATTATTTCCCAGTGGTTGTGTTAGCATTTGGAAAACTCCGTCTTTACGGCAGCAGGACTGTTCAGGATTCTCACCTGATTCCCTTTTAACGCAGAAAGCGCCGTGGCGCAATCTGTGGCCAGCAATTATTTGCCACCATTCTACCACGAAAAATGGAAAAACCAAGAGAATTTTATCAATTGCCACAATATTAGCCCAATCGCCAACCTATACTATACATCTAGTAATAACACATGATATGTTAGTATATTTATGCTAGTAAATATTATAAATATTGCGAATATCTTCATTTGCAGAATTGCAAAATGTGAATAGCAACATCAAACTCGTGAAACTGACTGATAATAATTCAATTATAGTTGCAAGAAAACAGTGTTAAAATTGTAATTCACTAGCTGTATAGCTGAATTACCTAAGAAGTGTGTTATATAGCTCTTAATGAGGCAAAGCAATATAGAGGAAGAAAGATGTGGATTTATAATAATATTAAATAATTACTAATTTCAAAATTGATACGCTTGTTTTAGTGGCAATTTTTGGGATAGCATAAAAGTAGCGGCAATTCTTATATTGTTTCTGAATTAAACTACTAATCAGAATAATATACTTTCATTTAATATTTTTTCTCTGCATATGAATTAAAACGTAGGTTCCATATTGGTCCTTGCGTATTTCTGTTGACTCTAAGCAATCAGAAATATATAGTTGCGTTTTATTTGCCTAAGCAACAAAAATGATAAAATGGGACATAAAAAAAACCAAAGCAGCCGCTGCAACAGATAGCCCGACTTTGGTTTCAGTTAAAGTTCAATTCCGCACTTGATTTTTAACTGGCAATATTAAATATGAATCATGCACTCGATATCAATCTATTTTTAGCTGGTTTTCAAGAAAACGCTACTGCCAAAAAGTCGACGCCTGCATGGGCAGTCACTGATGCCTCAGGATGGATTGCCGGCAGAAATTCCTCGACCTCAAATGCGGAACAAATTAAGCCTTTGAGCTGCTCAGCTTCCTTTTCACGGTTCCAGTGGACAATTTGCGCCTTGCCAAGCTTTTTGGAGGGGCATTTTTCTTCCATATAACGCACTGTCGCGCCAAGGGCCCTACCCATGCCCCTCTCTTTGCCGAGTGGCTCCAGGGCGCCGTCATTGCAGTGCAAAATAGGCACTATGCCGATTACTCCGCCAACGACTGCGGATGTTAGGTTGATCCTGCCTCCGCTCCAGAGGTATTTCAAATCAGGCATTATAAGTATAAGATGCTGTTTTTCATATGCTGACTCTAAGTAATTGACAATTGAGCTGCGGCTAGCGCCTTCGGCTGCCATTTTTGCGGCATCGTATACAGGATGCAGATAAGCGATTGAAAAGTTTTTGGAATCAACAACACTAATTGCGAGCTCGTGGCTATACTCTTCTTCAAGCTGCTCTATGGCGATCCGCGCCGAATTGAATGTGCCGCTGCCCTTTGAAGTCATTGTGATAAAAATTAATTCGTCGCCGTTCTCAATATACTCGCGCATTTTCTCGGCAATTTCGAATATCGAGATAGTGGCTGTCTTTGGGAACGCCTTGCTTTTTAACAAACGGTCACGAAATTCTGCGCCGCTTATATCGCGGTAAGCGCGATATTCAACATCGTCAATTTCCACAATAAGGGGCAATAGGTCAATCCCATGCTCCTGGATATGCTCCACAGGGATATCCGAGTCGCTGCAAATTAAAAACTTAACCATGTCAATACCAATCTTTCAGCCTTTCAGCATTTTTTTTCTGCCAGTCGCAATAAACTCGGCAGCTTTCAACCAGATTGCTGCCAGGTCAGGAGAACCGGTATGCAAGGTCATGCAACAAATCTCACTCCGCCAATCCTATAGAGCGATCATTAGCAAATAAAGATTTGCGCCGCTAAAGTTTGGCAAGTGGGCAAAAGCCTGGCATAAAGTCCACAAAAGCGTTTTTGGGCTATCATATAGCGCCAATAGGCAGCATAGTATAGCAAAATAAGTGTAAATATTTTATTTACGTTTACTTTTTTCTTCAAAGCAAACCAGTTACATACAGGGCTAAATATCGCAACGCCGCCCACTGTCACTCAAAACGATCAAGCAGTGCCAATGCCAAAGTGGTATATTGCGGGAGGCGGCGAACTGGCTACAATAACGGTATGTCTTTCGTATTTATAATACACACACTTATAGAGAGCAAACAAGTCGAATTGCGAGATTCAATATTAAAAACCCCCCACAAATCGTGGAGGGAAACAGAGATTGATGCGGATAAGAGGACTCGAACCTCCACACCTTGCGGCGCTAGATCCTAAGTCTAGTGCGTCTGCCAATTCCGCCATATCCGCATTTACTAGCGTAGTTTAGCAAATGATCAGCCATTTGTCAAACTATCTTTCTTTGTTATTTTATGTATTTTATTATTATGCTGTTTAAATATAGGCAGCCGCTCCATACAGGAGCCGCTCTGGAAGGAGAATTTATGTACGAGTTTGCCAACCGTTTTCTATCTGGTGAACAAAACAGGAAATTCGCCAATGAAAATATGATGGGCCCTAACACAATAAGGGTAGCGGAAGAAATGGCTATGCAACTTAGCATAAACAAAAGCATGAGGATCTTGTATCTGGGGTGTGGATGCGGTCTATCCACACTATTGCTGGCAAAAAAATATGGCGTGTCTGTTTTTTCGCAAATTTTGGATATCGCCCACTGGCAACTACAAACGCTTCAAGGCGATGGGCATAGAAGACAAGGCTGTGCCAATCATGGTTGACGCGACAAAAGGGCTGTCTTTTGCCGATGGTTACTTTGATGTGCTGTTTTCCATTGGCGCATACCAATATTTCGGCGATACTGCTGGCATGCTGCCCTCCCTCATGCATCATGTGAAAAAAGGAGGATATATAGCTGTGGCTGTCAACGGCATCAAGCACGAGTTTGGAGAAAACGTGCCTGAGGAGATGAAGCCCTTTCGGGACGACCCGGAAGTAGCGAGAACCATCCATTCCATCCCTTGGTGGGCGGAGCTGTGGGGCAGGGAGGAAGGCATTGAAATTGTCGGGATTAGCGAAATGCAAAGCAACGACCAAGCTTAGGGCGAATGGTTGGCGGCGTACGATCCCTCGATCCCCTTTGCGGAGGTGATTGCTGAGGATATTATTATGATGGAGGCAGAGAGTGGCAAATACTTCAACACCATTATGATGATGCTAATATTGCCAGCAACCACAATTTAAAGCAGTTGATTTTTATACTCGCAAGCACAGGGCAGGCTTGTTCCTGCCGCTTCAATCGATATTCCATCCACAAGTTCCCATGCCTTTGCACATTAACATATATTAGGGTGTGTTTTAAATAAAAACCTATAGTACTAACCAGCATAAATTATAAAAGCTGCTAAAGCGACAAACGCCTCAAACATAGCCAGAAGCTTGTCAAAGAGCATAGCGATGCGCCTACAATCTTTCAGCTTGCAGAAAAAGCGCTCAACTATGTTGCGCCTTTTGTAAAACTCCTTGTCGTATGGCTCGGGGTTTTTGGCGTTTTTCTTTGGCGGCGAGACCAGGCCAGCCCTCTCGCCTTCAAGATATGTTCTTATGCCTACAGAGCCATAAGCCTTGTCGCCAGCCACTCTTGCGCCATCCTCGAATTACGCGTCATGTAACAGCGGGACAGCAGCCCGGCTGCCGTGCATGCCAGCAGGCGTCCAGAGGATGGCCAGAGGCTTCCCATCGCCGCCAACAAGGGCGTGGGTCTTTGCCGCCCTGCCCCCGCGCGCCGAGCCGATGCCCCTTGGAGGTTGTTAAAATTGTCTATTGCTCTGCCCTGCCCCCGCGCGCCGAGCCGATGCCCTGCCCTTGCGGGCCTTCCGGTGCAGCAGCGGCTCCGGCAGAGGCGCGGTGCGCCTTTACTCAAGCCGAGCCTACATGCCCCACCCCGGCAGGCTCGGCAGCTATGCTCTCAAGGATCCTGTCAACCAAGCCTTCTTTTGCCCATTTGCGGAACCTTCCATAAACTGTCTGCCACTTTTGCCGGGCCTCGCTGGCAAATCCCGCCACGGGGCCCCTGTCGCCAGCAGCCATGAAAGGTCTTGAAGGACGGCGCCGGTGGGTATTGGCGGCCTGCCGCGCTTTGCCCCCCTGTCCTCATCGCCAACAAACTGCTTAAGAGGCTGTTTAATATGTCTATTAATGTCGATAAATGGTATGATAACAATAAAAAGGCTGTTTACCTTTATATGAGAAAAAAATATCCAAGCGACATAACTAGAGACCAATTCGAGATTATCAAGCCATTTTTAGAGTCAGCCACCGAAGCAACAAGGCCATACAAAAATGACCTTTATGATATTTTTTGTGCGATACTATATGTTTTGAGCGAAGGGTGCATGAATTATGTTTGTGCCAAGCAAAAATAGCTAAAATCCACATGGTTAGCGGATTCTAGCTATGATAAAAGTTCTTTGATTCCCAAACTCGGGCACTTGCCACACTGCCGAAAGCCTGGTGGCATGCATAGATGCCCCTAATATAGCAGCCTAGATTTTGTTTGGGTAATCCTCTGCCCCAAAAAAGAACGGTAGATATTCACGGCTTTCCCTGCCTCGTCTATCTTGAAGATTAGCACATAGTTCTTGATC
The DNA here is from genome assembly GCA_009782875.1 of Eubacteriaceae bacterium. GTDB lineage: Bacteria > Bacillota > Clostridia > Eubacteriales > Anaerofustaceae > WRIE01. The sequence continues at coordinate 54,918 of WRIE01000011.1, forward strand.
TGCGCTTTTCGGTAGCCTTCCTTGGCTAGGTGCTCGTCACTGCACAGCGCGTAAATTAATGGGTTTTTTTCAAGCCGGGCATAGCATTTATGTACTTCATCCATAAAGCTGGATGCAGCCTTTGGCGCAAAAAGGCTGTCTTTGATATATCCAACGATCATATGCAGATCCCTATGGGCAAGAGCAGACACGGTTCTTTTATACATTGAACTCTGCGCGTATGGCCCCAAGCGACTCAGCTGCGTCTATCACTTCTCCTGCGGCAATCCGGGCCTCGGCCGGTCTACTACAACATCTACAGCGGGAGCATCCCCGGCAAGTCGTACATGCAGTTCATGATGGACCAGGCGAAGAGCCTGGGCATCGGCGGCATTTGCTTTGTCATAGACCGGGGGTTTGTGGCGAAGGACAACTTCTATTATATGGAGGAGAACAAGTTCTCCTTGGTGGCTGCGATGCCGGGGAGCCTCCTGGAGGCTCAGAGGCTTGTCAGCGAAAACAATGCGGATATCCGCAAAGCGTCGAACCGCATCGCAGGGCTGGGCGTCTATGCGAAAAAAGTCCCTTTCGAGATGGAAGGCTGCCCGCTCGACGCCCACATATACTTCGACGCGTCAAAGCAGGCGCTTGACGAAAAGGAGCTGCACAGCCGCATCGAGAGGCTTGAGGCGGAGCTTGGCAAGATGGGCCGGACCATGCGGGCGACAAAAAAATACAGGGACTATTTTGCTGTCGATGAAAAAATGCGCCAGCAGGGACCGGGTTTGAGCTTGACGAGGCGAAAGTGGACGAGAAACTGAGCCGAGCCGGGTTTTTCATATTGCTAAGCAGCAAGGATGGGCTCAGCAGTGAAGAGGCTCTCAAGATTTACCACGGCAAGGACGTGATTGAAAAGAACTATTTGCTCCGCTTGCACAAGCTCTAGCCCTAAGCTTTCCAAGTCGGCTGACTCTGCCCCTTATAGGGGCAATTTTCAAACCACCCCTTGAATGGGTGGTTCCTGATTTTTTGACTCTCACCCGCATAGCGGGTGGTTTTTTGTTGATGGCAGTTGACACTTTGCATCGATTCGATGCAAAGTGTCAACTGCCATCAACAGGCTAAAGCCTAGGGCAGAAAAATAAAAACAGCTCAAACCCGCTAACTATGCAGGTTTGAGCTGTGCTAAAAGGTCAAAATCCTCAAACTTGGGTAATCTGCATACGACTAAAGCATATCTTCGTGGCAACCCACATCGACAAGAAGGATGATCCCGCCAGTTTTGTGTTTCCACAAGATCCGGATGTCCATGTTAGCGCTGCTCTCAAAAACATCCTCAAGGCTCTAAGCCTTTTTTTCTGCTTTGTATTTGTGTATGCCTTGTCCAATCATTTAACAATAGGACCATCATCCATTTGATCCATGGAGTCGTCAGTTTGGACAATAGGATCTTCAATTTGGATAATCGAGTAGAAGCTTTCTGCGGGGACTGCGATGAAATCCGTCGAAAAAGGTCCCAGACCGCCCCTGGCGTTTTCCTTGAGCAGGATGCAGTAAGGCACATTTTGTCCAAGGCCAGGAGGAAGCATGATGAGGTCCCCTTCCGCATAAATTTGCCCATCAGCTTGCCCGCTTTTGACTATGCTGGCTTCCACAATGGTGTAGTCTGACACATATTTGTTCAGTTGCTGCTCCGGACCCAAAAGAACCTCCAGCACAACATCGGCTTCACTGTATGCGCCCTCCAGGCCCATGCTTTCAGAGAAAGACTGCAGGCCCATGCTTCCAGATGGTGCCTCACTGTATTCGCGGCTTCTTTTCCCGAGCTCGCCGCTGGCTTCGGACTTTTGCGCTTCATTAATTAGCTGCTCGAGCGAGTATTCCCTCCCGCCTATTTCTGCCGGTGTGCCCTCTTGCACAAAAAAATCCTTGTCTATTGATGTGTATATGGTATGGGGATAATAGGCACTGTTCCCTCCGTATAGCATGAGGTGGGCTTCCCCTCCGATTATGTGCCGCCCCTCCACATACATCTCATACACTGTTATTTCGCCAGGCGCATAGCCGGCATAGTTTTCAACCACCTCATAGTGCAGTTCGTATGCGAAGTCGTCGAACTGCTCTATGCCGATGAGCTTTGCCCTAAGGAAATTTGTCGAGTGGGCTAAAAGATACTCAAGCCCCTCAAGACCCTCGGGGTCTGCTGCGCGTGTTGTATTAATAACCAAACCAGTGTTGTCCAGGATTTTTTCTGGTATGCCATTAGCAGAACAGCTTGCCAGAAAAATGCACAAGGACAGCACGAACACGATCGCAAGATTCTTCTTCATTTGCACCTCCAGTAGCTTATGGACAATTTGTTAGTAAAACAGCTTGTATATTTGTTGCAGATGTTCTATGTCTCTGGTTGTAAGAGCAGTTGGGCTATGGAAGATAAGGTTACATGGTCTACGGTTGCATGCATTATATCCGTGTTGTTTGATGAATGGCCAGCCCAGCCAAGCATATGACCCATTTCGTGCATTGCGACCCAGTTATAACAGAGTTGCGTATCTCTCGCAAGTATGTTTGCGTGGGGGCTAGATGCTATTATATAAGTCATGCCTCTAGGGTCATATCTAAACACTGTTTTTTGCTTATTTGAATAAAGCACTGTATCCTCCACACTGAGCTTGTATGAAAAATTGAGACCGAGTAAGTCTTTACCCACCCAATATGGGTGAAGATTATTAAGTTGATCCCATGTGCAGCCAACTATGTTGAACCGGGCACTTGTGGAGGACGACTGGTAGATATTTATTGGCAGGGCATTATTCCACTGGCTACTGGCTTTAGAAATTGCGCTGCGTATCGCTGTTTGGTCACTATTTGAAACCGTACTTCGGAAAGCAATATTATAATCGGCGTGCGTTTTTAAAAAACCGACATGGTCTTCCTCTGAATCGTGCCAATAATTCAGTGTTCTCTGCCTGACAGTGACCGTGCATGTGGCGGATTTGCCCCCGCCGTTGCTGTGATGGTCGCGGTCCCGGCCGCCTTGCCCGTCACCAGCCCGCCGAGGCTGACTGTCGCCACGTTAGAGTTGCTCGAGCTCCATGCCACTGCCGCGTTTGTCGCGTTTGACGGGCTCACGGCCGCCATCAGTGTCGTTTGCGCCCCTATGCCGATGTTTGCCGACGTCGGAGACACTGACACCTGTGACAGGCACGCCCGCAGCAGCCGTGTAGGTGATATGCAGCTCGGGCTTGTTCGGGGACAGGGCGTCAGAGGAGTACCACGTCTGCCAGATGTTGACATTGGACTCGTTGGTGTCCATGATTGTGAAGCCGTAGTTTGTGGCTGTCTTGTTCGCCCACTGCTGCACAATCGCTGTCACTGTCATGCTGTACCAGTTGCTGCCGCTGTGCGCCGCCTTGGACGAGCCTGACGCTGTGGTGTAGGCCGGCTTGTTGTTCCATGTGGCGGTGCCGGAGCTCCATGGGCCCGTGTTGCGGTAGGCGTACACATTTGGCGTGCCAGCGCTGCTGTAGAGCCTCATGCGCAAAGTGGCTGATGTCACATTGGCGACGCCGGCCGGTATCGGGAAGTTTATCAGCGAGCGCATGGCCCCGTATGGGGCGTCCCTCCCTGTCCGCAGGTATGTGGCGACCGAGCCGGAGTTGTAGTTTGAGTTGGGGCTTGCGCTGGCGACAAAAGTGTCGGGGACGCTCGAGTTGGAGACCATTATCGTCGGGTCCAGGTAGATAGGGAACGCCCTCCCCGGGTTCGTGATGTATCCCTCGTCCAGGGTGACTGTGAGCATGTAGCTCTCGCCGCCCTGCCGCTCCAGCGTGTATCTGACCTGGTCTTCCCCTGCGGGCGCGCCATTCGCGTCAAAGGCGAAGAACTCGGCGATGCCCACGCTCGCGCCGCCGGCGTAGGCGAACACCGGGCAGCCGTCGCCGCCATAGCCCAGCTCCGCCCCCGGGGCGTAGATCTCGGACTGGAACTCGTTCGCCCCCGTGCGCCCGTTGATCACGATGTATTCCTTTACGGCACTCTCCGAGACAGTGTAGGTCAGGTCGGCGCCCTCATACGCTTCCTCGTAGATGACCGTCTCGCTCTCCGCAAAAAGCACGTCAGGCGCCGCGCTTGCCTTCCGGCGGCGCTGCCCCATTTGCTTTGGCTTTGCGCCGTTTTCTGTGACAGGGTTGAAAGCGAACTCATGCCCCCCGAACTCGAGGAGCACCGCGAACCTCTTCCCCTGGCCCCGGGCCGCCCCCGTGTCCCCAAAATGCGCGGAGAAGAAATTCGCCTTGTTTTTTAGCGAGTAGCTGCCATGCCTAGTCGACTTTTCGGCTGCCACAATCGTGTTGTCGATTTGGCGCCAGCTGCCCCTTTTTCCGCTGCCCCGACTGCCGCGGCTGGGCTGCCCGGGCTCCGCGCCGCTTTCGCCCTCGTCCAGGTAGTGGACGGGCGAGGCGTAGACCACGGCCTGGAGCTGCCCGTTGCCAAGCAGGAAGGTCTTTGACTGGGCGTCGCGCATCTCCTCGATCTCATGCGCTATCCCTGCCCCCCCGCCGCTGGCGCCAGTGTTATAACCCGCAGCCTCGTAAATCTCATCGGCTATCCCTTCTTCCCTGGCGCTGGCATCGATGTTATACCTATTATAGCTGCCTTCCTGCCCTGCCCATGCGCAAGCGCAGGGCAGGAAGACGCGAGCATCGCAACGGCGAGCAGGATGCTTGCCCATTTTTTCATGTTTTTCATATGCTGCCTCCAAAAATTTTTCGATGGGCGGATCCGCTTATTGTTTTTGCGGGCATTGGCGCAGCGCAGACCCCTTCCATATCCATTTCCATGCACTGGTTCCATACAATGGCTTAATATTACCATTAAATTGGATATTACAGCAATATTACAATGTAATTGTGATATAGCTGTAATCAAGGGTGCTTTTTTCCAAAAAATCCACTGGGTAATTGCCCGCCTGGGCTGTTTGGCATGTTTTTTTTTGCGGATCCGCCCTCTGCAGCCGTTTTCAGGATATATTTCCCAGTGGAATGCCCGCCCTGCAGCAGCATAGCTGCAAAGCACATTGTTCAATTTATTGCATATACAGCAAGGGGAAGGCAGCATGGCGATATACCACTACCACAAAAAATTCGTGTCGCGCTTGAAGGGGCAGTCCACCACAACGGCCGCCGCCTACCGGGCGGGGCGACCATACGGCGTTTAGCTTCTGGAAACAGCTGTCATAACTCAAGATTAAGCCCCGCGCTAGGCGCGGGAGAATAGATAAGCGGAAGCGATACATATGATAACAAGTCCTCCTCTGATAGAATTGACAATGGCATCGCAAACCAAAGCCAAAATCAGAGGAGGACATCCATAATGGACAACCAAAGCTTATCACATACCAAGTGGAATTGCATCTACCATATTGTGTTTATCCCAAAATATCGCC
>WRIE01000012.1 GCA_009782875.1 Eubacteriaceae bacterium
TTCTTTTGTCAAGCCAATTAGCTCTTTGAGTGTTATTCCCATTACTTTACCTGCATTCAAATATTCTATCAATATTATCCCAGATTCATTGGCTCGAATCAACAATCTTTCCGACTATCACCAAAAGCTTTCTGCAGCCATCAGTGCTGTAGAAAGCTTTGAATTTTGCAGTCTGGCGCCACCAAGTTTTTTTAGCTAAGCCAAATGCGGCGCTGGTTTTTAATTGCCGGATTTGGTTTAGCTGCTTGTCTCAGCAGCCTTGAGAGCTTCGGGCTTTGCCGTTTTTAAGTCCAACAATTGCGAATTATTAACTTGGCTTCCCTATTTCCTGCTGTAGCCATCCACAAAATTGTAAACATCAACTAAGTTTTGGTTTATGTCGCCTTTGCATACCCATGACTTGTTTGCTCCAAACACAAGCCCTCCGCCTGGCGCGCATTCGTCGATGACTCTTTTCGCATAGTCGATATTACGCTGCAGCGAATGGAGCCTTATGTTCTGCATTTGTATCCCGCCAATCATTGGTTGGTAATGGCCAATCTTCTTGTTGAGGTCAAGAATGTCGTCATCATCCACCCAATTGTAAAGCGAATCTTTTGGCACATCCAAAAAACTGTCGATGTGGGCTAGCCAATGGCCTTCAATGAAGATAAAGAGCTTGTTGCCTGTGTTGCCAAGGTTCGTTACCTGCTCTTTAAAATACGGCCAGAAAAACTCGTCATATTGCTTCGGGTTCAGGTAGCAGGGGATGTGGGCCATGTACGATGCAAAGAGGTCTTTCTCTTTGGTGTCCTTGAAATTTGTGGCGCGCAGCGTATAAATCGCGTCAAGAGCAGCCTTCACCTCTTTTGGGTACCTTCTAAGGTCTGCTAGCGTCCCCACAAAGCCGCGCAAACGGTCGAAAACAACGTCGATGGGGGTGACAAAACGCGGCAGGACGTTCGTTGGATAAGAGTAGAACCCATACTCAGTGAAAATCTTCTTTTGAAGTTGGGTTAGATGCCCTGTCGCCCTTTCAACGCTATCTTCAAGGATTGTTTTCATCCTCGCCTTCGCGCTTTCCTTGTCTTCAAACAAGACCGGGAATTTCCGGGGCAGCAAGGTCTCCTTTACAAATTTGTTAACGTCAGCTATCAGCAAAGGATACTCATCAGCCTTCATGGTAGACCTTTGCAAATGTTGCAAGGTGACCCCATCCGGGGCCAAGAAAGTTTCTGTCGTGTTGTCCAAAGCTGCATACGTTTTAGGTGCGCCGCCAATAGCGACAAGCCCGACATCTGCCGGGATGTTGTCAAACAAGAGCCTTAAGGCTTTCTCGGTTTTCCCAGGGTCAGACTGGATGTCGGCAAATGTCATTCCGGCATAATCCAGCATGGCGTTGCCCGCATAAATTGCTTTTGGGACATAGTCTGGCTCGATGTGGTTGATAGCTTTGAAAAAGTTCTCTTTCTGTAGAGCCTGTTTGTCTTCTGCCATTTCTTTCTTCCTCCTTGTTTCTCGGTGGTTTTACATTCGATTAACACAAGCGGGGCTGTATCATCTTAAGCCTTGCTAAGAGCCAATGAACTGTTTGTTTTATGCTGGAATAAAACTTGTGGCGATACTTCCATTTACTGCTTGAAAGCCCGTTTGTTATATTTTAGACAAAAACAATGTCGAGATTATTGCCAAGCCAAACCTGTTTGGCTTATGTGCTAGAGCTTCCTTGCGTTCTTGGCGGGAGATATCCAAGTATGTAGGTTGTCCTGCCTGCTCCAGAGGCTCGTTTGTCCCCTTAAGCAGAATGGGATTTAGATTCTTTGCCTCGAAAAGGCGGCGACCTTTCCAATCGCAGGATTTGCGGGATAAATCAAGCCCATTGGATCTTGTCAAAGCGAAAGGATTCCTCTGTAACATGTCATATTGTACCATAGTTATTCTATCTTGTATAATCAAAACAATGCTCAGATTTCTATATGCTGGAGCACTTTCATAAACTCTTGAACCTCTTTGTCTAGCGGTCTGCGCGAGACACGCCAAAACTTCTACCCCCAGCAATCTGGGGATTTTTTTTGTGCAAAAGCCGGCATCGCACAAATACAGGAAGTTCAAAAAACAACAAATTAATCTAAAAACACTTGACTTTTTCGTATACCCTCCAATAATTTTTGAGATTCCATTATATTCCAAAAAGAAAAGGAGGGCATACGAAATGCTCAAGGATTGGACACTAAACGCCGAGTACCGGCAAACACTCAACAACAGGGTCAACTCCCTCACTGGAGACGACCAAGCACGCTTCAACCTGAAATATGGAGAGCTGTACCAGCGGATGCTGCAGCTGGACCTCGACCCCGCCTATGAGGTGATGGCCCCGCTTTACTCAAACACCGGAAGGCCCGCCGAGCTCCAAATGGAGGCGCTGCGCAGCTACATAGCAATGCTGCTGCAAGGCGAGGCGTCAGTCACCAGCTGGGTCGAAGAGCTGCGCGCAGACCCATTGCTGGCGATGGCTTGCGGCTTGCAACCATGGTCCTCGCCTTCTGTCGGGTCTTTCTACGGGATTAGCGCCCGGCTTTGGGGCGGCGAGGCGCCCAAAGCCGGGGAGCTGCACAGCCCGGACATCTTCAAAAAGCCGAAGGACAAGCCCAAAGACGGGGAAAAGCTCGTGCCAAAAGACACAGGGGCAAAGTGCGAGGCGCTTGCCAAAAGCTTGATGGACGGGGCATTTGAGCCCGGCGGGGACCACTGGCTCCAGCTGCTGTTCTCCGCTTTGGCAGTCGGGCCCACAGCGGAGATGGGCATTGTGGATATGGGCAAGGCTATAGTTTGCGGGGACGGGACTGCAGTGCACACCACATCCTCCCCCAACGGCAAACGGGTGTGCGAACACAAAGGGACCGACGAGAAATGCGCCTGCCCGCGCCACTACACCGACCCGCTGGCCAGCTGGGGCTTCGACACAGACACCAAGCAGTTCTACTTTGGCTACAGCGCCTACAACCTCACTGTCCGCAACAAGGACTACGGCCTCGACATCCCAATCCTGCTTTCGCTGAACAAGGCGGAGCAGCATGACTCTGTGTCGCTGCTGGAGGCGTTTGGCAAGCTGGACCTGTATTCGCCAAACATAAGCCTTTACGCCTTCGCCGGCGACAGCGCCCATGACAACATGGCTACATACAAGCTTCTTGCCAGCCGGCAAACGGCGCAAGCCATCGACATCAACAAGCGGAGGGCCCACGGCGAGTTCAATGGGGACGGGAACCCTGTGTGCGAGGGCGGCTTCGAGATGGCTTATGACGGCTCCGGCCAGAAAAGCGGGCGGCTGAAATTCCGCTGCCCGCTTGTGATGGGCAAATGCGATAGCTGCGGCCTTTGGCCATGCACGAACTCCCGCTACGGGAAAGTCATCCATGTCCCCGCAACGGGCGATATCCGCAGATATCCAAAAATCAAGAGGGAGAGCGAAGAGTTCAAGTCCATTTACAAGGACAGGACCTCCACTGAGAGGGTGAACAACCGCATCCTCAATGACTACAACCTGCATAGCTTGAAAATCCGCCACAAAGGGCGCTACGCTTTCTACCTGGCTCTTGCAGGCATTTGCGTCCATTTGGACGCAAGGGTGAAAGCCAAGCGCAAACAAGAAGAAGCTGCATAAGCAGCAAGCAATAACAATATTTGGTAATAGATACCCTTAGCAATAAGGGTTGTTTGCTATGCCTAAATACATAGTAGCGCAATATCTGCCAGGCAATCAAGCAAGCCGCCGCTGTTTTTTTGTATTTAGTTATTTAGTTTCCGAGAGTGCTCTGCTGCATCATCGCCAAGCTAACACACCGCATATTTTCGATATGCACTGTCATGGTTGAAGTTTCTTGCATGCAGCTGTAGGAAACCGGCCGGCTGCGCAAAGTGTCTGTAAAAAAAGGCTTATATCCGATGTCTTGAAAATGTTAGGAGCAGAGCGGCAAAACAGCTATTGACAGCGAAGCGGCAATGGACAGCTGTAAAATGCCAAAAAATATACAGCCTCATAATTGGCTATATTAATTCAATATGAATATAACTAACGAAAAATAGGGAATAGAGAATTGCATTCATAAAATACAAGATCAACCGAAAAAACTGCTTTTATTTTGTCAAGATTTGCGAGTTTTAAAAAAAACCGAATGGAGAGAAACGCAAAGAGACCTTGCCTAGAAATTCTTCCTCAAAAATAAAACCAATCATTGGGCTCCTTGAATCCAAGCTGTCTGGCCTGTTGTCGCCCATTACAAAATACATGCCTTCTGGTATCGTGGTTAGAGGGTAGTCAGAGTATTGCATCCTGCTATCTAGATATGGCTCGTCTAAGACATCCCCATTGATATATACAACATTGCCGGCTATCTGTATGGTCTCCCCAGGCAAACCAATAACCCGCTTGACATATTTGCTGGTCGGGTCGATTTTGACAATAGCAATATCTCCCCTTTTGGGTCTGCCAACAATATAGTTTATTTTGAGCATAATAAGCCGCTCCCCTTCTTTAAGGGTCGGATACATGCTCCTTTGTTGCACATAAACTGTCTCAAAGATAAAAAAATGCAGCACTAGCCCAAAAATAACAGCTGTAAACAGAGCTTTTATCCATTCGCGGATTTCTTTGCCAAGTTCTTCTTTTGTCATTTTGCCCATTACTCATTGTAATTCATTTGGTTTTGCCATGCAATACACAGAGCGTGAAAAGGCATTTTACACAACCCAAAATAATGGGAGGAATTTTCGTTTCTCTTTTATCAGGCTATTAGCTGCGATATACTAATGGTTGCCGACAATAATTTTTTTGTTGAATACACAAAATGGATTTGTTTTAATTCATAAATATTAAAAACAGCGCAGTTATTTTTCGTAGCAAAACTGCCATAATCAAAGTTAATAAAGCAAAACGTCCTTAAAAACATGGCACTATTAAATAAAAGAGCAGTGCTTTATTGTTAAGAAAAAACAAATATAAGTGAAACGAGGCTTGGATTTGGAAAGGGCAAATGGAAGGAAAGAAAACCAGTTAAGAGACATTACAATCAGTGTGGATGTCCTAAAAAACCCCCACGGCAGCGCTCTCATCAGATGGGGAGACAACATAGTTTTATGCACTGCTTTTGTTGAAGAGAGCGTCCCGCCTTTTCAGAAAGGCAGCGGATCAGGCTGGATAACAGCAGAATATAGCATGTTGCCTGCTTCAAACAATACTAGGAGAATGCGCGACATCTCCAAGCTGCGCCTTGATGGCCGCTCAAGCGAGATCCAAAGGCTGATTGGGCGCTCCCTTCGAAGCATTGCCGACTTGGAGCTGCTTGGAGAAAGGTCAATCTGGGTCGACTGCGATGTCCTACAGGCAGACGGAGGCACACGGTGCGCAAGCATAACAGGGGGGGTTGTCGCTGTTTACTCAGCTATGCAAAAGCTCTTGGAAAAAAAGGTGATCGAAGAGAACCCGATACGATCCTTTGCTGCCGCAGTCAGCGTTGGGGTAGGAGAAGACAGCAGCTTGCTTGTTGACTTGGATTACTTGGAGGACAGCGCTGCCCTTGTCGATATGAATCTTGTCATGGACGAGGACTTTGGCACGATAGAAATCCAAGGCACAGGAGAGAAGCGCCCAATAACACCAGTTGAAATGGCAGCCATGGTGGAACTAGCAAAAAACGCCATTGCAAATCTTATCGAAATCCAAAAAAGGTCATTGGGTATTGGGCTATGATAAGGATAATAATGGCGAGCGCCAACAAAAACAAGATAGTCGAGGCAAGCGCAATACTCGGCTGGGCTCTTGAGAGCCTTGCTGATATCGGCTACTCCGACGAGATTATTGAAGACGGGCAGACATTTGCAGACAACGCCCTGATTAAAGCCCGCACAGTGCACAAAACTACAGGCTTTTGTGCAATTGCAGACGACTCTGGCATATGCGTCGACTATCTAGGGGGCGAACCTGGAGTCTATTCTGCCCGCTTTGCTGGCATCCATGGGGATGATGATGCCAACAACAAGCTGCTCTTGTCAAAACTCGAAAATGTTGTGGGGGATGGGCGCAAAGCCAGTTATGTATGCGCTGCCGCCTGTGTGTTTCCAGACGGAGAAGAGTTTGTGGCTCTAGGCGAGCTAAAAGGGCATCTGTTGGATGGTCCTATGGGGGAGGGGGGGTTTGGATATGACCCGCTATTTGTGCCACAGGGATGCACAGAATCCTTTGGCCAAATGGATCAAGAAAAGAAGAACCAAATTAGCCACAGAATGCTGGCTTTCACCCAGCTCAAAGAATTAATGGATATCTATTTTAAAGGCCAAGGCGCAAAATGGCTACAATAAAAGGAAATAAGCTTGCGGCGCTTGCTGCAAAAGGACCTTGCCCGAATTGCCTCTTGTTCATATGCGATGACAGGTTTTTGGCAGACAGCTATTTCCAAAAATTTGCAGATATAATTTTAACTCAAGACAGGGAGCTGTCATATTCCATTTTTGAGATTAAAACAACCAGCGCAGATGTTTTAGCCAACGCTCTGCTTTCAATGGCTTTTGTACCCGGGCTTCGACTAGTGAAAATGGTTGGGGATTCACTGCCCAAGGACGGGGATATGTCGAAGTTTTTATCGGGCTACTTGCAAAACCCCAACCCGGAATCCATACTTGCCATTATGGTTGACAATGTAGACAAGCGCACATCGCTCTACAGGCTCTTTTCTAAACATGGTTTGGTGGTTGAGGTGGACAGGCTAGCAAAGGCGGAAGTTCGCAGGCAGATTGCTTCAAGCTTTAAAAAGGACGGCTTTGCAATTGACAGCGATGCCCTTGGCTTTCTTATAGAGAATATTGGGTATAACAATAGGGACGCTAAAGTTGACTTTGGCATATTCAAAGGTGAAGTGGCTAAACTCAAGTGGCACAACCCCTCTCAAAAGAGGATTACACTGGCAGCCGCAAGAAACACCATAACATCCAGCTCTTATAACAACCTGCTGGAATACTCGTCTTATGTGGCGGCTGCTGATGTGTCGAATGCTATAGCGAGTTTGTGCTCATGTTTTGAAGATAACCAACCGCCTCTCAAGTTATTGTCAGAGCTTGCCCGGACTATGCGCAACATTGCCATTTGCCAAAGCGCTTACTACCAAGGCAAAAGCGCCCAAGACATTGCCAGGGATTACTCCTTGCACCCCTTTGTGGTGCAAAAGTCAATAGAAGCAAAAAACCGCTACAGCGTTGCCGATGCCGCCAATGCGCTAAAAGCCGTTTTAAATGTGGACGCGGCAATCAAAAGCGGCCAAATTGACGATAAAACAGCCCTTGAGGCTTTGACTGTCGATTTGGCTGCAAAGGTGTTTGTATTTGCGTCTTAAAGAAAGGCATATAATAAAGTGGAAGATGACATGAGGATTACATTTGATACAGAACGGTTGACGTTGGTGACAGCGAGATTGTCAATGGCGCGGGCTGCCGCAGAGTTTTATATTCGCAATGAAGAGCATTTGCGGGAATGGGAAGACGCCAAGCCTGACATGTTTTACTCGGAAGCTTACCAGAGACAAATGTTGAAGATAGAAATCAAGCGGCTAAAGCAAGGCGCCGGGATAGATTTTTGGATATACAAGAAAGGCATGAGGGACATAGTTGGCAAAGTGTCAGTATTTGGGATTGTCAGCGGCAACTATTCGCTGTGCGTTTTAGGGTACAAGCTTGACTACGAAGCTGTAGGCAAAGGATACATGACAGAGGCTATAAAGGGTGTTGAGCGCTATCTGTTTGATGAATTGAACATCATGCGCATAGAGGTCAACATCATGCCAAAAAACAGCCGCTCCCTCTCAGTGGTTGAGCGGTTGGGATATAGGCTAGAATGCTTCATTCCTAGTTATATCCGCATAAATGGGGCGTGGGAAGACCACTTTCGTTTCGTAAAGACTAATGACAGCTGGAGGTTGAACGAGTATTGATAAAAGTTTCATACCACAACCATACTTCATTCTCTGACGGGAAAAACACTCCGGCACAAATGTTGGAAACGGCTATCCAAGAGCAATTTACCCACTTTGCATTTACTGACCATATCCATGTCAAAGAAGGCGTTGACTGGACAATGGATACTTCCGATTATGAAGCTTACATCGCTCAAATCAACAGCCTAAAAAGCATGGCGCCAAGCCTCAAGGTGTTTGCTGGCATCGAGGTAGACTGGTATTTAGGCAGGCAGACAGGATCTTGGTCCAAATATGAATCGTTGCAGCCCCACTTGGATTTTGTGGTGGGCAGTGTCCACGCCATTGAGGAAAACGGGATGCTGTTCTTCGTTGACGGCTCATATGAAGAGCTTCTTGAAGGGTTAGAGAAAGCTTTTAACGGGGATGTAAAAAAAATGGCTACACGCTATTTTGAAACCTACAATGAAATGCTGGAAGGATTGTCGCCGAATTTGGCTGCCCACCCGGATCTGTTGCGCCTGTATACCCAGGGCAAGCTTATAACGACTGGCGAAGATTGGTATATGGATCTGCTGTTGGAAACAGCCCGGCTTATGGGCAAGCTCGGGATCACGACTGAAGTGAATATGGGTGGCGATTACCGCAAGAAAAACGGCATTGTCTATCCTCAAGACCAATTTTTGGCAATATTAAAAGAAAACAATGTCAAAGTGACCGTCGGGCTTGATTCCCATAGCGCAGAAATGGTGGGAGCTTATTACGATGATTCCTTAGCTGTGCTCTCAAGGGCAGGTTTTGGTGAATTAGCTTACTTCGAGGATAGCCAGTGGAAAAAAAGCCCGATAAACATTCCAAAATAAACGCAAACTTGACAAAAGGCTTTCAGAACGTGTATAATTCCAAAAAAACAAGTTTTTAGGTGCCCATTTTGGGAGAATAGGGAACCGGGTGGAAATCCCGGACGGACCCGCCACTGTGACAGGGAAGAGGGACATACAAGCCACTGGCAACGGGAAGGCATGTTTCTCATTTGACCCTCAAGCCAGGAGACCTGCCTGAAGGCTAGAATAATTATGTAAGTGAAGGCAAAGCTTACGGAATTTTTTCCGTAAGCTTTAATTTTTTGCAAAGGAGCATCACATGGAATTCAAAAAAGAAATCGAAGAAGCAATAGCCTCAATTGAAGGGGCGAATATCCAAGCTATGGAAGCGGCAGAGGCTTACTCGCTAGGGCTTGCCAAGATACCAGGAAGTTTGGGGCGTGTAGAGGACATAGCTATAAAACTATCCGGCATTACGGGGAAAGTAAAGAATGCAATGCCCAAAAAGTGCGTGATAATCATGAGCTCAGACAATGACATAGCCCTAGAAGGCGTCTCAAGCGCTCCACAGGATGTGACAGCTGCTTTGACTGAGATTTTTGCAGATATGGTTACAGGTGTTGGAGTAATGGCTAGGGTTAGCGGCTCTGATGTTATTGTGTATGATGTGGGAGTCAAACAAGACATCCAAAACCCCAAAGTAATCAACAAGAAAATCCGCTACGCTGCAGGGAACTTCAAAAACGGGCCTGCCATGGAGCCAGATGAGTGCATGAAAGCTATCAAGATTGGCATTGACGCCGCTCTTGACGCCAAAGAAAAAGGATATGATGTAATTGGCACAGGGGAAATGGGGATAGGCAACACATCGTCAACCACCTGTGTGACTGCGTTGTTGACTGGCGCATCAGTTGACGATCTGGTAGGCAAAGGCACAGGAATGTCTGAAGCGTCCCAGCTTGACCATAAAATCAACACCCTAAAGGCAGCCCTGGAGCACAACCAGCCAAACCAAGACGATGTCTTTGATGTGATAACAAAGGTTGGAGGCCTTGACATCGCTGCGTTGACTGGCCTATACATCGGGGCAGCCATGGCAAAAGTGCCGGTTGTAATTGACGGGTATATATCTTCAGTTGCTGCCCTTTGCGCATGGAAGCTGAACCCGAAGACATATGACTATATGATCGAGTCCCATTCGACAGCAGAGCCGGGCTATAAGGCTATTAGGGACGCTATGGGGCTCAAGCCTATGTTTGATATGAATATGAGGCTTGGCGAAGGCAGTGGATGCCCCCTAGCATTTTTTGTGGTAGACTGCGCCAACTCGATGATGAACCATATGTTCACGTTTGAGCAAAGCGATATCGGTGAAGAATACACAGACAAGATCCCAGAATTTGAGTTTTGATATTAGTTAGCTAAAAACCAAAGCAGGTACCCTACTATAGAATTGATGCTGGAGGCTGAGCTCGATGAGCACCTCGGCTATGAGAAAAACAGCATAGAGGGAAAGAACAGCGGCAATTCGCGCACCGGCTACGGCAAGAAGACGATATCAAGCGGATGGGGCGACAGCGAAATCGATATGCCGCGCGACCGCAACGGCTCATTCGAGCCAGCGGCAGTCGCGAAGAGGCAAACTCGCACAGACGACATCGAGGCAAGGATCCTGGCTATGTACTCAAAAGGGATGTCCACAAGGGACATTGAGGACCATTTGCGCGACATATATGGGGTGGAGGCGTCCGCGAGCCTTGTGGGCCGCATAACGGACAAGATAATGCCGGAGGCCGCCGAATGGCAGGCGCGCCCCTTGTCCAGCCAATGTCAATTAGTTAACTAAAAAGTCGGATAAAGCTTACTCAAATCAATCCGTCCGGCAAAACCACCCCAAGTTTCTCGAGGAACATTTGTCACGTTTCGTAATCTCTGTCGTCCATCTTTTTGAATGGAGTTTTGTTGAGACTGTCACTTGTTCTACCGCGTCAAACCATTGCAGCACGATGTAGACTGGCGTATTATCAAGCCAGCTTTTGAGCTTTTTCTCAAGGTCGAGGTTGGCTTTCGTGTCGTGCCCAGGAACCCCATTCTTGATGCCAAGGGCTTCCTTCATGTTGCGGATCTCGTTGCTGATGTGCTCGTAATAGCACAACGCGACGAACTGCACGAACATGCGGCCCCTTAGCGTGTCCGCGTCCCACACCCTGGGTCTCGCTCCATCAGCCCGCTGGTTGCAGGACTCGAAAAATGGCTCGACAAAAGCCCGTTTGCGGTACTTGAGGAGGCATTCGAAAGTATCCTTCTCACTGTTTGAGACAAGCGCGAAATAGCCATGCGACTTCTTCGCTTCCTGGCAAGCGCCCTCGTTGAACGACACGAATGCCCGGTCGCCCCGGCTGCGCACATGCAGATACTTTTTGATGTTGTTTTGCGCGCTTTCCGGCAAGCTGCTTGTGTCGCCCCCCCTTCAATGTTTTCCTTGAGCTCAACAAGGCTTTTATCGAATTGCGCTTTCTCTTCGTATTCCCTTATAGGGTTGAAATATATATGGAGATAGACCCTTCTCCTGAAAGTTTCCTTGTCGCCCTTTTTCAGCCCCCGCTTTTTGCCGGCATGCTTGCGCTCCTTTTCAAACTCATGCATCAGGGTTTTGGTTATGCCATGCGTTTGTGTGTTAACGGGCAGATGCTCGACATCTTGCTAAGCGCATCGCCATGTTTGGCCAGCTCGGCCTTGACCTGTTTTATACCTGTTTTTACCAGTGTGACAAAATCGAAGCCCGCAAGTAAAAACGCAGCCAAGTTGCCCGCCGAGTAGAACCCGTTGTCTGTGACGATCTCGGCTTTGCCAAGCCCGATCGCCGACAATTGCTTCAGCGCGTTTTCTATCGCTGTGACATCAGGCAGGTTGCCCGGCTGCTTTGTGAACACTATAGGCTGCCTTGTCTCGATAGAGTACAGGGTGAGCAGCTTGATCGTCTTAAGCCCGTCGCCTGCCTTGTTGTAGCCGTATCTTGTCTCCATCTGGTTTTGGGAATATGTGGATATAGAAGTCGAGTCGTACGCAAGGACGGCTTTTTCTTTGATGCCAGCGGCGCGGGACGCGAAAAAGCCCTGTTGCAAAGGCTCGTCCCGCCCCGCCTGTGGACGAAAAGGCCGTGGTAAATGTCCTCTGTGATCCCTTCCTCATACGGTATTGGGTGGTTTAGCTGCCAAGTGAGGATCCCTGGGAGGGCTTGGCCGTTGGATGCAAGCATATACTTCGCAATCGAGATGATTTTTTGCGCTGAGCCTATGTCGGTGTTTGCATATATGCCCTCGTCAATGCCGGATGTTTTACCGATATGGTCTAAGATTTCCATCATGTCCACATGCTTTCGCGAGGTGGTTTATAAAAACGCAGCGGATCCCTTCGTTCTGGAGGCGTAATGCCAATATTTTCCAATAATGGCCAGTCGGCTCAAATGCGGCCAGGACACATTCGAGCCCGTTCGCTTTGCGCACGCATTCGATTTCTGATATAATAAGGTCAAATCCCTCCCGGCTGTTTTCAAAATTGATTTTCTCAGCCACTGTGAGCCCGTGGTAGTTTATGAACTGCGCCCAATGGCTCCATTTGCCAATATCAATGCCGACAACAAGAGTTCCGGGGGTATGCTTTCAATTTTCTGGTTTGCAGATTGCTCGGTATAATTTATCTCTAAAATCTACTCATCCACGTGTTATTTTTGTGTGTAACTTTATATTAACATCATGCTGGGGAGATTTTCTTTGTTAACCGATTGCAGGTTCTCCAGTCGTATCGAAGCTTCATAATAAGATTCTGGGCGGGGCTGATTCGCTTGGTAGGGCGTATAATCACAGTATTCTCGCACTTAAGTCTAACGGCGATCATGCGGCTATACGTCTATATTTCCAAGATACTTCTGTCAACTGTACAAGGATTAGGCAATAGCAATTTCACTAATATCTTCGACATCGGCAATTGTTGCCAATAGACGGGCATAGTTTAACAGATCCACTTGCAAGGATTCAAGTTCATTTCTGAAATCAGCCCCAAGCATATTTCCTTCTTCTAGAGAAATTTTATGCCATTTTGCGGTGAATGGTCTTATAATCTGATTAAGCACAATGACAGCTATTTTACTGAACTGCTGGGCACTCCGACCATATTGCTTCAATATGGTCCTCGTGGTAGCAAACAAAGAGTATACGCTATCTAATGCTGTTTTTTCATCTCCGCTATCTTCAGGAAGCTTTTGTACAGCTACTCGTGTGATTAATTCTATATACATATCCCATGCAGCATCCTTGTCACTATCAATAAACGTAATCTCCATACCAGCGAATTTGAAACCAATTTTTAATTTTTTTAAGTCAAACTTGATAAAAAAATCCTTTAGTGTCATTTCGATAACCTTTCTATATAATAATTAAATTCAATCAAATTTCTCTAGACAGTTGAATACATTTCCATGACGTTCTCGCTCGCTAATGATAGCATAAGCTTTCCCATTTAGCTTATTCCAAAGAAGCCATTAAACTCAATTGATAGACTCAAACAGTGGCTCTCCAATATTCTCCTCATTTTGCGGAAGATGACTATCTACTTCCTTCTTCCATTCTATGTAGACTTGTTTCCATTGAGCAGAATTTAGGAAGTCTTCCATAAATGCATTTTCTAAGTTAAACTCAGGTATGTATTGTCCAATAATGCCTCTTTCAAATACTCCATCAGAGATTACATCCTTTTCCTTTAATAACAAAGTAGGAATTTTAATCTGAAACGCCATTGCTGTCTCTATATGGCAGAAAGGGCTTGTGAGCCAGATGTTACTTAATTCTTTTGATTGTTGACCGTATACATTCGCTTCTGGTTTCTCCTCTCCATGTAGAATTATTGAGCGCCGAGAAGCAATTGTTATTAAACCACTGCATTTCTTTAAAAGCTCTTGTATTGCTTCGAGTGGCGGTTTTTGGCTAAAATTCGTATGGCCAAGCGTTACTGGTTGAAATTTATCATTTATTAGGATATCATGTACCATTTTTACGAACTTCTTTTGCTCTGTTCTGTGGGGATTTGGCACGCTGACAAATATAAATCTCTTCTTATTTTCATTATCCACCAATACTCTCTCCTTAACTTAATAAATACTTGTTCACCAGTCAACGAATTCGATAAACGTCCAGATCTACTCTCTTGAGCAGCGCGATTATGTTTTCCACAACTACATAATCCTTCTTGCGCTCATCATCGGACAAGTCTGCCCACTCCACCATTAGCGGGTTTTGCTTCTTGGCGTCGTCTCTTTCAGGGGCATATGTCCAATCGTTTGCCCTCTTTTCGTCCATCCAACGGCCATGCTCAGCTTTTGCCAGCTCATCGCGTTCATCGAGGTTGAACCTCTCCACCGCATTGCGCTGCATAGTTTGGTAATCGAAATCGCATCCTATAAACTCAAGTTTGCTGGGTATATCAGTGACTTGGGCTTTATTGGAGTCCTTCATCTCATCAGAGAGCTCATTCCATGGACGGCCTCCATATACATCACAGTACATCTCATGGCTGTATTGGGCGAGTACATCGATTAGCATATTGAAATGAAACATGCGTTCCACTTGAGAGACAAAGGCAGCGGCATCTTCAACATGGAGTGACAGCTGAGTTTCGGAAGGCAGAAACACTGATGGATTTCTCCCTTTCTCGATTCGGCACATTTCATAAACTGACCGCATCGAACGCACTCCGTGCTTATATCGTGAAGTATGCAGCATCGTCCAAACAACACTTGGGTCAATTGTGTAATTGCCCTCTTCGCAAAGTGAACGTAATATCAGAGCTCGCTTGAGAACATAACTTCTGTCACCACTCGTTTTAGCATTTGACATGCTGAAATTTTCATTTTCTTCGACTGAGTGCTCTTTATGCAAAATAACCTTTGGATTAATATCAATTATTCCAACAACGCCGCTTAGCCCACTCACAAAATCCGGACGACTCAAATGGAATGGGCACTCTGGTTCTTCGCGAGATCCAGGCATAGTAGGCTTTGCATTGTCTTCACTGCCTTCTGATGTATCATCAATGAACACAAATATGCATTTCCCAAGCTTGTGCTTGCCGCTGCCATCCACAAATATTCCTTCCCGCACTGGCATATCGAAGCATTCTTGCCATTCGCAACGATTTGCGCCGAAGCCTTCGAAAAACACAAGGGATAGTTTTCCGTCTAGGTTAAGCTCACGAATATTCTGAAACGCCGCATTGAGATCGCTTAGGCCTGCAAGCTTGGTTTCGCTGAACTCGAGTATCTCGATCTCTTCAGACGGGAAAGAGTTCCAAACAATCTGCTCAATACCAAATGACCTGCCCGTGCCTGGCGTACCGTTTACTGCTATAGACAGTGGCTTGTTATCTTTTGTATTGACGTAGTTATTAATTAGTCTATATAGATTTTGGTACGCCTCAATTTCAAACCGGTCAAAAGTAATAAACTTCCCGAATTCGAATCTTGGCAGGCTTTTTATTTCATTTGTACCATTATGGACAAACTCCATAGCCTTACTGGCAATAGGTGATTCCTTAATATGGTTATCAATGATGCGCCAATTGTCTGGATCTGACAGGTTCTCTTCACTAATCCTAAAAGTGGATTCTGGTTCTTGGCTGTTGTAATCATCATTATACAAATGACAATTCTGCAGATCCCCTAGTGTGTAGCCATTAATCATTAGGTTTTTCGCCACTCTAAGTATGCTTGGGAGATTTGGTATCTTTTCCTTAGAACAAAGTATACTAAGCTGTTTTGCAGCGGCAGCTACCATAACAGCAAACGTATAGTCAGCATTCCTTTTGAATTTTGTGCGCAAATACCCCTCTGCATTTCCGTGGGAAAGGGATAAATATGCCGACTTGACCTTGGCTTCCCCGCATTTTAGGAATAATACTCCATCTTCTGCAAAAGTAATAATGATCCCAGTTGCCTGGAGCAAGTGCTTAAGATTAGGGCTAAACTTGAGATTTTTGACCAAATCTGCAGTTGCACGCTCCCAGGAGGCTTGATGGCTGACCAGAGCCCCCTTCTTGCGAAGCAAAGAAGCGTCTATAAACAGAAAGCAGCTTTTCGCAAACTCCCATTCGTTTACAGATGGTAACCTGAGGTCAGTTTCACATACTACCCACAACACATTTTTGTTTCGCAGTGACTCACGGTCAACATATCCACATCCCCATTGAACTATATACTCGCTATCTGCGGTTATGCTAAAGCTGGTGGTGCCATTTTTAATACCCGCATCAGTTTCAATAATATCTGTTCCCTCATTATTATCTCTCTCATATTGCATTATGTCGGCATGAATATATCTTTTTTGGTAATGGTAGCCTAAATATGCATTTTCGCAAAGACCTTTTGCATATAGCAATCTTGCCAGCAATGCTGCACCACTGGGAACTTCAAAGGATTGATGGAAGCCACACTGGTCTCTATACGAAATGACACGCTGCTCAGCATATCCTCTTACTGCTATACTGTCCATTTGGCACTTCCCTAGTAAAAAATAGATTATTTTGTCGGATTATACCATATAGTATCTATTTAGGCAAGTATTTGTAGCATATTATTCAATATAAGTGCTATTTACGCACACGTTCTCTGGCACGAGGTTAACTTATCTGCCACTAAATCTCTATACCCATTATTTTAGTTAAGAGTGTTTGTGCCTTCATTAGCTGGTTTGATTTTGACCACTAGAATCAGCGGGATGAACTGGACAAAGAATAAGCCAATACAGAGCAATTTGTTTCATTGTTCAAATATAAGAGTCACTGTTTGCTTAATGGCAGAATACTCTCTGACACTATCGTTTTCGTTGCTTAGAGGCTGTTTAATATGTCTATTAATGTCGATAAATGAAATTATGATAACAATAAAAAGGCTGTTTACCATTATATGAGAAATAAATATCCAAGCGATATAACTAGAGACCAATTCGGGATTGTCAAGCCATTTTTAGAGTCGGCCACCAAAGCGACCAGGCCATACACATATGACCTTTATGATATTTTTTGCGCAATACTATATGTTTTACGCGAAGGGTGCAGATGGAGGGCATTGCCCCACGACTTTCCGAAATGGGAGGTTGTTTGCTGCCATTATCGAAAATGGGGCAAAAAAAACTACACAGGACACGATGAGCGCAGCGCTTTTGAAAAAGCTTTAGAAGAGCTGGCTATGCCAGAGCGGATTATAAACGGGAGAAGCCCTGGCCCGTCGATGCTGGCCATTGACTCAAAAAGCATTAAAAACGCATTCACAGCAGGCGAGAAAGGCTATGATGCGGGGAAAAAAATATCAGGGGCGAAAGTGCGCTTGGCGGTTGACATTCTTGGGCTGCCCCATGGCATACATGCCACGACAGCAGATTTTACAGACAGGGATGGGGCAATAGAGCTGGCTGCAATTAATGCAGGCAAATTCGAAAGCGTCGAGACTGTTTTAGCCGACAGCGCTTATTCAGGGGAGAGCTTTGCACACACAATAAAAGGGCTGGTTGACGCGAAAGTCGAGGTTGCCAGACGCAACGAGGCCCGTATGTTCATAGTCCTTCCCAAAAGATGGATTGTTGAAAGATCATTCGGATGGGCTGACAATTGCCGGAGGCTATGGAAAGGTTTGCGAAAGGCACTTGGGCACATTTTGCCAAATGTTTGTAATTTCATTCATTTCAGTTCTTTTGAGGAGAAACTAAACATCCTCTTAGCAAGCACGGGAACCACACTGATGGTTTTGCCTAACAACACGACGTTCTCATGCTCGCCCAGATCCCATTTTGGAATAGCTTGCCTTGATACTGCGGGCTGCCCTGCATGTTCTTATTCGGGTATAATACTTGAGACTGCAATTGCAAAAAATCTTCTAGAATTGCATATTATGCAATTTTGCTATAGATCTCCGCAAACTCATCTTTTGGGAGGCTATATGCCAGTTCATAGAGCGAATTCCCCCTGTTTTCAAATTCATTTTTGATAAACGCAGCCCTCCCCTCCAAAAAAGAGCCGCCCTCTAAGACGCAAAAGTTGTGGGCTAGGGCTGCAATAAGCCAGTGCCTCCTGATGCCGCATTTAGTCCGGAGCATGATTTTTTTTGATCCAAATGTGTTTTTGCACTCTTTGAAGAAAACCTCAATATCCCATCTTTCGGTGTAGATATCAATTAACTCCTGTTCGCCCAAGAAGACATCCGAGCAGAGGAAAGCCCTCATCGCTTCTTCATCGCCAAATTTGCCTGCAGGCCAGCTTATAAGCACCAGCGAGTTTTCAATGCCAGTCAAAGACGTCTCAATCTTATAGGCATAGTACTTTTTCGAGTTTGCTGTAACAAGGCAACACTCTTTACTCTCTACATGCCTGGAGAAATCCTTGATCTGGATTCTATGGCCAACAGGGTAAATAACCCTGTTGGCCTTCAATGCGCAAACAACTTCATAGCCTTTTGCCCAAAATTCCGGGATTATCTTCCGATTAGCATACCATGAGTCGAAAACCGCGCAACTAACAGCTCCAGCGTCTGGCAAGTGTGAAATTAAATCCTTTGCAAGCTCTATTTTGGACTGTGCCTTGTCGTATATACTGAAGCCATGGCACAAGAATTCGCCATCCATCGCGCCAATCAGCATTCCAACAGTTTGGTAGCCGCACACCCGTCTCCCGTCTTTGCGGGAATGGTGGAAGCCCATTCCTTCTGTCGGCTTTGCAGCCCCGTTGCGG
This sequence comes from Eubacteriaceae bacterium, assembly GCA_009782875.1. Taxonomy (GTDB): domain Bacteria; phylum Bacillota; class Clostridia; order Eubacteriales; family Anaerofustaceae; genus WRIE01. Next base: position 18,536 of record WRIE01000012.1, read on the forward strand.
GGCGGCTCTTTTGTGTTTGTGGTGTCGTCCAGGGACACAATCACTGGCTTGCCCGTTTTTTTCGCCGCGGCAAGCGCCGCCCTTGCCGCGCTGTCGCCCGCATAGCCGCCCAGCGCGTTGTCGCCCCAGCCCCCGTCCCGCATAAAATACCCATATGTCTCGCGGCTCAAGCCTGTCCGGCCGCTGCCAGGCATGTCTCGCAATGGGTTAAAAGATAGGCATTGTGTTCTGGAGACTCTTTGCGTGTCGACTGCATGATGCGCCGGAAAGGTGACTTAAAGTGCCCCTGCTTGAAGTGGGGGCTGTGATTGATTGCAATACATCATACGGGTTTTTTTAATCAATAGGTTAATAAAAAGCCAACATGTTTATCGCAACGCCAGAGATGAGCCACGAAAGACTGCCTGTAATAAGAAGACACCTTAGCTGCGCCATCCCAAAATTTACAGGATGCGCCCAAGGTGCTAGAATGGGATAAATAGCAAGGCTTCTTCGCCGGCCCAAGTCAAAAAAACAACCGCGGCTGGTGGGCTTAGCGGTTGTGATAAAGTGTGCCCGTGTCAAGTGCAAATGCGGTATGGAGTGTCTAGCTGATTGGCCTTGGAGGGATGGAAGGCGTAGGCCTTCCATCAACCAGATACTGCAGTTATATGTGATTATTGGTGCATATAGGCAATTTCCCCAATTTGATCAATTGTAACGATTGCCAACTCTTATCTGTGATATAATTTATTATCTGATAGTTATTAGCGACATATGAAAAGAAAACGAAAATATTACATTATTTTCGAGAGAGAGGTGTTCAATCGAGTATCACTCGATGCTTTTATGTTGAAAAGAATCATACTGACGATCAACGGAGTTGAGCGGCCGGTTTTGTGCGACCCTGAGACAGACACGCTGGTTGCTGTAGTGAGGCGAATGGGCCTCACAGGCACAAAAATGGGATGCGGCACCGGCGTTTGCGGGTCATGCTCCCTCATCCTGAATGGCAAAGTCACTCGGGTCTGTACGTTGAAAATGAAAAATGTCCCGGAGTTCTCGGAAATCATCACGATCGAGGGTATAGGCAGCCCCATGAACCTGCACCCAATCCAACAAGCATGGATTACATACGGTGGCGTGCAATGCGGATTTTGCTCGCCAGGCTTCATTATGTCAGCATACGGTTTGCTTATCGAGAACAACAACCCTACAAGGGAAGAAGTCCGCGATTGGTTCCAGATACACAGAAACGTCTGCCGCTGTACAGGCTATAAACCGTTAGTCGATGCAGTAATGGCTGCTGCCAAAGTCATGCGTGGAGAGGCGACGATGGACGACATCACGTTCAAGAACCCCGAGAGCGGCGATTACTATGGTTCCGAACTCCCCAGGCCTTTTGCGCTTGCGAAGGTTTGCGGGCTAGCTGATTTTGGCGACGATATAAAACATCAGATGCCGTCAAATACAGCGCATCTGGCTGTTGTCATCTCCAAGGAGAGACACGCAAACATTATCAGTATTGATACATCTGAAGCTGAGGAAATGCCTGGCGTTTACAAGGTAATGACGGCAAAGGACGTAAAAGGGACAAACTTGCAGCCAGTGCCTCAAATGGTTAGGCGTATGAAAGGCGAGGGCATTCTTGCGTTTCCGATTATCAGTGAAAATAAGATAAATCGGCGCGGTGAAGTAGTCGCGCTAGTTGCCGCTGACACTGAGGAAAACGCTCGCGCAGCTGCGAAAAAAGTTAAACAAAATCTGGAAGTTTTACCAGCATACATGTCCTTCCCTGAGGCTGCCGCGCCAAACGCTATACAACTCCAAGAGGATCTGCCCAACTACTATGTGCATCAACCTCTGCTCAAAGGAGATGATACAACTGAGATGTTTGACGACGCGCCTTTCGTGGTTGAAGGCAGTTTTCGTTCTCCTCGCCAGCCGCATCTTACAATCGAGCCAGACACAGTGCAAGGTTATTATGAAGATGACGGAACGTTGACAATTCAATGCAAATCCCATGCGCTTCACGGCACTATCGCTGATATATCAAAAGCTTGCGGGATCCCAGAAGAAAAGCTGCGGCTCATCAACAACCCAGCGGGGGGCGCGTTTGGCTACACAATGGCATCTGTCACATATGCGCTAGTGGCAACTGCTGTGCAAAATCTAAATATGCCTTGTACATTGACTTTGAGCTATGAAGAACACAGCCATGCCACTGGCAAGCGAGGGGCATCTTACTCCAACGGCCGTCTGGCTGTAGACGAGGATGGAAGGATTATTGCAGCAGAGTACGACATTGCTTTGGACCATGGCGCACACACAAACGTTGGGAGTTTGGTCATGGGCAACCTGACTGGCTGTGCTTTTTATGGGTATAATGTGCCCAATATCAGAGCCCTGGTCCGCGGCGGCTCTTCCAATAATGGAATGCAGACTTCTTACCGCGGCTTTGGCTCGCCTCAGATATCCACGACGACTGAGGCGCTCATGGATATGGCTGCCGAAAAAGCAGGCATCGACCCTTGGGAATTCCGTTATAAAAACCTGGCGAAACCTGGCGAAACGACGGTCAAGTCATTTGAGTATAGGGATTACGAAATTTATCCGCAAATAATGATGAAGATCAAACCATATTATGACGAGTATCGTTCCCAAGCGGAAGCGGCAAAGAAAGAAGGGCGGCATGTTGGCGTCGGCATCAGCCTTGGAGGATTCATGTCGACGACTGGAATGGGAGATGTCTGTGAGCTAGACGTTGAGTTGGGAGAGGGCGACTTTATCATTTGCTACAGCACTTGGCAAGATATTGGCCAAGGCGGGGATATCGGTGTGCTAACCCATGCCCTGAAATCTTTTTCGCCAATTGGGCTCACTCCTGACAAGGTTAAGCTCGTCATGAATGACACGGCAAGAGCTCCTGTCCACGGGATATCAGCAGCAAGCCGCTCGCATTTTATGGCTGGCAACGCTATGATCGACGGGGCGAACAAGCTCATGGACGCCATGCGCAAGCCCGACGGGTCATTCCGCACATATGCGGAAATGGTTGCGGAAGGCATCCAAACGAGATACAGGGGCCATTATGACCAGATGTTTATCGAAAACATGACGAGGACAAATCCGAACGATGGTTCTGGATCTGATTACTTTGAGTTCATGTACTCAGTCAATACCGCGCTGGTCGAGGTGAACGTTGAAACAGGCAAATCGCAAGTCCTTAAATATACAACAGTCGCTGATGTCGGCACAGTCGGCAATAAGCTCTCAGTAGACGGCCAGGCGTATGGAGGCATCTCGCATTGTATAGGCTTCGCGCTCACTGAAGACTACAACGCTGAAAATAAGCATGGCAATATAGCCGGCTGCGGCATCCCAACGATTGACATGATACCGGATGGCGATGATTTTACTATCATATACCAGGAGACTCCACGCCAATATGGACCACATGGCTCCTCTGGAGCAAGCGAAACATTCCAGAGCTCTGGGCACATGGCTGTGATCAACGCCATTAACAACGCGTGCGGCGTCAGGATTTACGAACTGCCTGCGCTGCCAGAGAAAGTCAAAGCGGGTTGGGAGAAAAAGCAAAAGGGTGAAGACCTCACACCGCCAAAGTATTACTTAGGCGCAGACTTTGAAGATGAACTGGAAGATATCAAGAACAACCCGCTCCCAGCCCTAGGCGCGCTAGGCCACTAAAGGCAGACAAGCGCAAGAATATTTAACATTTGAAAAGCGAAGGGCTTAGCTATAGCTGGGCCCCTCTCGAAAGCAAAGGGGGTATCCATGCGCAAAGAAGACGCTGCTATTTTCACGGAAAAGTGCATTAAAGGAGCGCCTGCGGCTTGTATGGACGCATGCCCGCTAATGTTGGACATACGCGCATTTACTGCACTGGCTGAAAAAGGCAAATGGAACGCCGCATATAGAGTGCTGCGAAACGCCACCGTGTTCCCGGCTATTGCCAGCATCTTGTGTCCTTCAGCCTGCGAAACATCATGTGGGCGCAAACAGCTTGGCGACGACGCAGTCGCCATTCGCCTGATTGAAGGCGCGTGTGTCCAACTAGCAAAAAACCAGAAACCACAAGCTTTCGCGCTGCCACAAAAGACTGGGCAAATCGCTGTAATCGGCGCAGGCTTGGCTGGGCTCGCAGCTGCGCTTTGCCTCGCGCAAAAGAAGTATTTAGTAACGGTATTTGACAAGAACAGCGGATGGGGAGGCAGCTTGCGCCCGCATCCGCGCTTTGCAGAAATAAACGCCGATATTGAGCTGCAATTCGCCACCTCCGATGTTGATTTTAGATACAACGAAGAGATAGCCTCGCTTGGGGATTTGGCAGGCTATGACATGGTATACATTGCCACAGGAGCAGGCGGCAACGATTTTGGACTGCTCCCAAGCTGGGATCCGAAGCTGCTTGCCACCTCTGCCCATAACGTTTTCATGGGAGGCTCTCTCACGGGCATGGATGTGGCCGCTAAGATCGCGCAGGGGAAATTATTCTCGAAAATATCAGACTCATTCATTCAGACAGGCCGCGCGTTGGCTGCATCTGATGACATTGATATAGGAGACGCAATCTATCCGCTACAGGCAGATACACCGCGTGCCGCGCGTATCGAGCCGTCTATGTTGTCGGGCTATTCGGAGGCCGAGGCAAAGGAAGAAGCAGCGCGCTGTATGAAATGTGATTGCGACAATTGCTTTGAGCAATGCGAAATGCTGGTCCTATACCGAAAAAAACCAAAGAGTATTGCGTTGGAGGTATATGCTGATTCCCAAGCTGAGCCCCCCATGTCCAGCCATACACTTACCCGGCAGGTATACTCTTGCAACATATGCGGGAATTGCAAAGTGTCTTGCCCGGTGGATATTGATATAGGCGCTCTTTTGCAGTTCTCCCGCGAAACCCGTTATGAGGAAAGCATATACATTGGAGCCTTGCACGACTATTGGCTGAGAGAAATGGACTTTTCAACCGGCGAGGCGTCATTCTATGCCGCGCCAAAGAGCGGGAAAACTTGCCGGTACATCTTTTTCCCTGGCTGCCAGCTTGGAGCGCATAATCCGGAGCATGTGATACGCTCATATGAGTTCCTGCAAGATATGGATGAGACTGGGTTTTTCGCCGGCTGCTGTGGAGCGCCTGCTTACTGGGCTGGCGACAAGGAACGTATGCGCGAGAACTTCGAGAGGATACGCAACGTCTGGCATGAGCTGGATTGCGCGGAGTTTGTATTTGCCTGCGCCACATGCGAGAGTTTGTTTAGCCAGTTCCTGCCTGAAATCCCGCATGTGCCACTATATGAGCTCATGGCAAATTCATATGCGATCTCTCCAGGCAACATTTACGAATTCGCTTCCGTGTTCGACCCATGCAGCGCTTACGGGAATGCGGCAATGGAAAGCTCCGTGCGCGCGATTGCAGTGCAGTCGGGTGCGACACTTTATGAGCTGCCGGAAAAGAACCGTTGTTGCGGCAATGGCGGCCACATACGCGTTGCGGATCCCGGCCTGTATAATACAATAACCAGGAACCGCGCTTCGATGGGGGAAGCTCCATATATCGTATACTGCTCTAACTGCCTCGATGTGTTTCTCTCCCAAAATAAAGACAGCGTGCATATTCTAGACATTGCCCTGAATCTGCCACACCAGACTGTTAGATCGAAAATCCATGAAAGGCATGAAAACGCGATCAATGTGAAAAGGAGGCTGATAGGCAATATGAACGGCGAGGAATTTGTTCCAACAACAAACGAATGGGACGCGATTGAGCTTGTTATGTCCTCAACGCTCGCTGACAGCATTGAAGAAAAACTTATCTCCCATGGCGATATCAAGGAAGCGATATGGAGAGCGGAAGCAACTGGCGATAAGCTTGTTGATGGCTTTGGTGTATTCAGATGCTCTCTGGAACGAGAGGTCCTCACATACTGGACCGCATATAAAGTGATGGAAAGCGGGGCTTTTGAGGTTCTTGAGGCTTACTCCCACCGTATGCGTTTTATTAGGGAGAGTTGAAATGAGTGAACAGAAATGCTTCCGCTGTGATAAGTTGCTTGTGGACAAAAAAACGGCGTTTTTATACCTTGGGCGCAACTTCACTCATGAAGTCCCTTGTTGCCCCAAATGCAACAAGGTGTATATCCCGATGTCTCTTGCTGAAGGGCGGATAGCTGACGTTGAACGCGAGCTTGAGGATAAGTAGTATATGATTATGCCTATACAGTTGTGGGCGGTCAAAGAGCTATGAAGGAAACCTGATATATGAGTGATGGAATAATTAGGCGTACGCGCTCGGTCTGCCCTATATGCCTGGCGCCGATTAACGCAAACCTGGTCCGCCGATCCGGCGGAGCTGTTTACATGGAAAAATCTTGCAGCAGCCACGGCCGTTTCTCTGAGCCGGTTTGGCGTGATAAAGTTAGCATGGGAGCGTGGCTGGGGAGCCTCCCAGAAATCAAGGATGGCGAAAACCTGCGCTGCCCCGGCGGATGCGCAGGATGCAGCGAGCACTTGCAGGGGGTTTGCTGCGTGCTGCTGGAGGTCACGCAATCATGCAACTTGCAATGCAGTTTTTGCTTCGCAAATGGAGGCGCGCCAGATCCTCCCGCTGTGGATGAGCCTAGCGTCGCCTCGTTGATGCATGCGATCGACAAGATACTCGACACGGACGATAAACCGCTGATCCAATTCTCTGGCGGCGAGCCGACGCTGCGCGATGATTTGCCTGAGTTGGTCAGCTATGCGCGAGCCAGAAGATGCCGTTACACGCAGATCAACACCAACGGGCTGCGCTTGGCAGATGATGAAGCGTATGTCAGGGCTTTGGCTGATGCCGGTCTTTCTATTGTGTTCCTGCAGTTTGACGGCGTAGATGACAGCGTTTACTCCGCGCTTCGTGGCGCACAGCTTTACGAGATAAAAATGCGCGCGATTGAGATGTGCGACAAGCATAATATAGGTGTGACACTCGTGCCAACGATAGTTCCTGGGGTCAATGACAACCAGATTGGAGACATCGTCCGGCTGGGCGCATCCCTGTCGCCAGCAGTGCGCGGCATCCACTTTCAACCAGTGAGCTACTTCGGAAGATACCCGTCTATTCCTGGGGACGGCGATCGCTTCACATTAGACGAACTTCTATTCGAGCTGGAGAAGCAGGCGGGCATACCGCTGCCAGCCATGCTCCCCTCCCGCTGCGACCATCCGCTCTGCGGCTTCCATGGCAGTTTTCTGGCAAATGGGGACAAACTCGTCCCATTGTCGAGCGAGGTTGGGAAGGATAGGGCAGTGGTGTCGACAGCCAGCCAAAACAGGGAATACATAGGCCGCCGTTGGGAGCGCGAAGACGAACAAGTTTCAACTTGCTGCAGTGATAGCGAGGCAGAATGTTGCTGCGTGGATAGCGAAGACGAGCCGGGCTGTTGCGGCGGGGAAGGCTCTATGAGCCTTGACAGTTTTCTGGATAGTGTACAAAAGAATGGCTTTACCATAACTGGAATGGCCTTTCAAGACGCGATGAATCTCGATATCGAGCGGCTCCGCCGATGCAGCCTGCATGTCTATCACAATGGAGAGCTAAAGCCGTTTTGTGCGAAGTATCTCACCTCGATGCGAGGCGGAATGGCAGATAAATCTATAGATAACTTGGAGAATCAATACAGGAATACTGGGTATGGCCCATACCGAACCGGCGGGAAGATAACAATACATAATTAGGCTGGATTCATGGCATATGTAATAATAGAAAACCGCAAGGAAAAAAGAGCATGCCAATGGTGATGGCTTCGGTTGGGCAAAATCATAGACAAGATAGCTTTGTTGGCATTCTGAACTGACCAGGTCCTGTAGATGGAATATGTGCTGGAGCGGCATAACAAGCCTGCCTTGTTCTTGTGCGCCAAAAAACAACCAATGGCGAATTGCCAACGGATGGCTGTACTCAGCCAAACTGTTCTGGAAAATCACCCTAGTTATTAAGCCACATGCTCGATATAGGTCATGATGGCAATCACATGCATTTCAACCCAAAAGCCGTATAATAGTGAAGTGTTAGTAGCTTTCAGCCATACGGCTATATATAAACTAACACTAATAACGCCAATTTTCGGCGTTATTAGTGTTTGTTTAACGCTATACTATTATACTAATAGTATAGCGTTAAACAACGAGAGCGAGGCTGCGCCAATGCCTAGAAAACCTGCTGGAAATGTGGCTAAGCACCGGGCTGAAGTCCCGCAGAAAAACGGCGACATTTACATATATGAGCGCGAATACCAGTATGACCCTGCGATAAAGAAGACAAAGCGCATTTCAAACAAGCTGGTGTCAAAGATCCCGAAAGGCGGCAGCGAAATGGTTGGGACAAGGCCAAAACGAAAGCCGGGAAGCGGACCGCAGCCCCTAGCTGCCTCAAAGCAGCGCACAGGGCTGGCCGACATACTGGGCCATGCCGGGAGCGCCTCGGGCATCGACGAGGCGCTGCTCGCTTCGACAGACAACGGGACAGCCCTGAAGATCATGTCCATCGCAAGGTTCTTGGTTGCGACAGGCGGCGGCTCCCTGCCCCACATCGAAACCTGGCAGCTCACGCACCCCATCCCCTGCGCAGAGGGGATCACCGAGGACATATGCTACGAGCTGTGCAAAGCCTGTTCCTGGAGCGCTGCAAGCAGCTTGGCGACAGCCCGCTCATCGCCCTCGCCCTCGACTCCACCACTCTGTCCACATGCTCCGAAAACCAAGTTGACGCGAGATACGGCTACAACAAAGCCGGCGACGGGCTGGAGACTGTAAAATTGCTGGTCCTCTACTCTGTCGAAAACCGCCAGCCCATCGCGTTCGCAAAGCAGCCCGGCAACATCCCGGACGTTCCCTCGCTGGCAAACGCGCTGGCTCAGCTGCAAGCCCTTGGCGTCCGCAATGCGGAGGTGCTCACCGGCAACGGGTTTTTCTCAGAGGACAACCTGGCCAAGCTGCTCCTTGCCGGCTTCCGCTTCATCACGATTGTCAAAACAAGCATTGTGTGGGTCAGGAGCGAGCTGGACCTCCATCTTGGCGGCATGGCGGGCATAGGGAACAGGCGCGCCGGATTGGGAGGCGTGTATTGCCACACTGTGGCGCTGAAGCGCGCTTTCAGCAAGGAACGGAAGTACGCCAGCAATAAAAAGGGGCTTGAAAAGGGAAGCTGCGAAACCTTTGAGCGGCGGGTTTACCTGCACATCTATTTCGATCCAGCGAGGAAGGAGGCCGAGGACGCCAGCTTTTACGATGGGGTTGACGAGCTCAAGAAAGCCCTTGAAGAGGGGGTTGCCATAGACACCATGGCGGAGGCAGCCCAGAAAAAAGCGTCGAAGCTCCTTACAATAAAGAAAACGAAGGGCGGGAAAATTGTTTCGGTGGCTTACAACGAGGAAGCGTGCCGGAACGCCTGCAAATACCGTGGGTGCTTTGCGCTTGTGGCGAATTGGGAAAAAGACCGCTTCAAAGCACTCGAAAAGAACGCAAACGCGAAAAGGTGGAGGAGCATTTCAGAATGGGCAACCAGGACGCCGGCGCATCCAGGCCCAGGGTTTGGCACGCTGACCACTTGATGGGTAGGATGGTCTTGCAGTTCGTTGCCCTTGGGTATGAGGACTATCTCCGCTTCGAGATAGGGCAAATGATAGACGGGCTTGGAAAAGAGACAGGCGACGCGAAACATGACACGAAAGAAAACTTGGCGTTGGAGGCAAGCCTCAAGAAATGGCTTTCCAGCACATCATTTTCAAATGTGCTGCGCTGGTTCGACGCTTATGAGACAACAACTGTGTCTACGGCAGTGGCAAACCGGAGGTGGAATTCCGAAACCACAAAAAGGGACCGGCTATTCTTGGAGAAGCTGGGGATGAAGTAGGCTATCTTTCGCTCCACTATTATCCGTTTTTTAGGATTTCAAGCTAGCCATGCTGTATCGGACAAACGGAATGTGCTGGATAGAGGAGACTGGCATGGCGCGCACAGCCAGCATCCTAGGTGGCTGAATGCTCTGTGGGAAAACTACGCTGATCTCGCTGGCGGCATTATGGTTCGAAGCCCCGTTGCATGGGCGGGAATCCGGCATATGATTATCCGGTTGCGGCTAAAGAGTTTGGCGCGGGATTGTTGGACTTGTTTCCAAAAGGCACAGGGCAGGCTGGGTTCTGCCCTCAATACGTAGAAAATAAATTCAAAAGTGTATGGGATACTTGGCTCTTGTGGTGTTGGCTCCAACTTGCAAGAACAATGCTTGGAATCAAAAGCGCGCAAGTTGGGGCTACGCAATAAATCTGCATTAGAGTGCTGGCAACTCGCTAATCCACTGGGATTCAGTTTGGGCGCAAAGCTGTTTGCCTCTATACGGGATTCGCTCCTGTGCAGCGAGGATCTTCTCGCCAAACGCATCTTTTTCCCATGTGGTTTCACAGTTGCTCATGATAGTTTCCTCTTGCCTGTCATTGCGCCTAATGCTTGATACTTGATGCTGGTTTGGACATTAAGGGCTTGTGTTATGGCATCCCCGTCTACCTCTCCACCGTCGATGTGGAGCTCTAAATTGCCATCGGAGAGTTTCGCTTCAAAACCCAAAACACCCTCATAAGCAAAAATTAATTCATCAAGGGAATGGATGTTTACATTATGCCTTAAATTTTCTAGCCGGCCCAAAACTTTCCCCAGGCGCGGGAGTATTCCCCCACAGGAGCATTTTCCAATCTCGAGGCAGCCAATGTCGCCAGTTCTGTAGCGGATAAGCGGGTATGCCTCACTTCTAAGCGTAGTTATTACGATCTCGCCGTACTCCCCGAAGGGAATGGTTTTTCCGCTTTCAGGATCGATGATTTCGATATAGAAATCTCCATGCCTGATGTGCTGGCTGCCTCCACAAACACAGTCAACCGCACAGCCAAAGCATGTCTCTGTCATGCCGAAGTGGCGTATGACTTTGCAACCCCATGTCTTCTTTAAGGTGTTGACAACGCTTTCGGGAATATAATCCGCGCTGAGCAGCACGATTTTCGGCGAGAGGCCAGGGAACATCCTGCACAATCTGAGCATTTCCGCTGGCAATCCGACAATAATTCTGCATCCCATAACCGACTCTGCCGCCGCTCCAAAATCTGCGATGCCTCCTATTGTTTTTGTTTCCACATTGATACGGGAAAAAGCGCGGCGCAACAAGTCGCCAATACCGTCTTGTGTGCCGCCCGACATAAAAACCGCCGCTGTGTCCCCTGAGCGCACATAATCAGAAAGGGCGTAAGTAAAAAAATCCTCGGTTCTTCTGATGTCATTTTCGGTGAAGAAAATACGTTTTGCCTCGCCAGTAGTGCCTGTTGTATTCTGCGTCACGATCCGTTTTACGTTGCTGGGCGAGATAGCGAGAAAGCGGGCCGGGTCGCTCAACAAATGCCGTGCATCTGTGAACGGCAGACATTCAAATTCATTGAAGCCATGCGCCTGTTCCCTGATGATTCCGGCAAAATGTTTGTTGTAAAACCTGCTAGATTTAGCAAGGTCGATCGATTTCAGGATTTGAGAGAGCTGCCATTTGCGCATATCCTCAAGGCTCTCGATTTCTCCTGTTTCTGTAATTGAGGCTGTCCATCTGTCAACTCTCGATACATTGCCGCCACTCTTGGCAAAAACTGCAAGAAAGTAGCCGCACTGCACCCGCTTTAGCGTCTCAGCGCCTGCCCCCAGCTCTTCATATAGCACATCGCTTCCGTGCTGAAACAAAAGATTTGCCCACATGTTTACCAGGCTATCTGACCAGTCCTCGAAGCATACAAGATCAAAACCAAATATAGCTGCGACACTGAGTATCGTCTCCTTGCGGTCGATTCTTCCCAGCCTTCCCTGGAGCAAAGCTTCTTCGCCTCGCGCATATAGGTCGCTTACCATCAACTTGCCCCCCGGCTTCAACACTCTGGAGCATTCATTGAGAACAGCATCGCGCTGCTCCATTTTCGACATACTGCACTCAAAAATCATTCCATCAAGCGAGGCGTCAATAAAAGGCAGTTTTGCCCCGTCAGCTATCCGGATCTCACAGCTGCTGTTCTCCGAAACCCGCGCAGGGTCAATATCAACACCGACAATGTGATAGCCATACTTCTCAGAGAGGTAGTGCATTGTGGCCCCAGAGCCGCAGCCAATGTCAGAGATATTATCTGTGGCATTGAAGCCGCACAGCCCAATTCCCCGCTCAGTAATCTCGAAGCCCCCTGGCCTGTCTAAAATGGACCAGTTTGTCTCGCTGCTGCCATCACTTTTATTAGTATTTACGTAATCCATCGATTTGCTCCTAATGATAAAACTCATGCGCATCCGGCTCTATACCAGCGCCAAACAGGATATGGAATATTTCCACACAGTGGGATTATTAGCTGGATATTTCGACCTGCGATAAGCGCCATCCTATCCGTGAGATGTCAGGATTGATGCGCGGCTAATGTATTTTCTGTCTTGCTTATGATTAATAATCTGTTTAAATTGGTTGCGATTGCAGAGATTTAGATAGTCGCCGCCAAAATTATGTCAAGCTTTCCTTTGCCCATAGGCGGATATTGACGGGAGGCAGCCAAAAGAAACTGGCAGCTTACGGCAGTTATACACAGCAGAAGTTTACTATTTAACAAAATAAATTGCAAGATCCATAATTCCCTCATTTTTTTGTGTCCTATGCCAAAGGTGACAGTGTTTTTTATGAATTCCCCTTGCTTGCATAGTGTTTATAAAGCCAATATAATAATCCTAAGTCATCTTAGAGATTCAGAATTGCCACTTGCCTTGCGCTTTCCTGGGCTGCGCCCAAGCGAAGCGCTACTGGGCGCGGATTATGTGCCTGGACTTGTGGTCAAGCTCATAGAGAAGAATATGGGTGGCCACTGCTATGAACACTATGGCATGTGCAAAACCTGTTATGGAGCATGTGTCCAATATTTGGAAAATGAAGGTTATCATATGTGGCGCTGGGATTTTCCTGTTTGCAATCATCGATCTTTTTAGGAGGTATGGGATGCCAAGAAAGCTTTCATTACTTGCGTTTTACATCATTTTATGCGTCTTTGCTGGATGCTCTCAAACCAAACCTGGAATTGGGAGCAACAGCAGTGCCCCAGCAAGGGAAATCACGGACATGGCCAGCAGGGTTGTTGTCTTGCCTGGGGAAGTGAAAAGCGCCATGGGATACAATGCAATGGGTGTATTCATGATATATACTGTTGCGCCTGAAGCTCTAATCGGCGTGAGCTACGAGTTTAACGAGGCGGAAAAGGCTTATATTCTACCTGAATATCAAAATTTGCCTGTGTTAGGGCAAAATACAGGCATGAATTTGGAAGCCATAGTGGCAGCGGCTCCAGACGTTATTGTCGCTTATGGTGCAATCACCGAATCTGAAATAGAGAGTGTCGAAGCGCTTCAAGAACAGTCGGGAATCCCTTTTGTGATGATAGACGCTTCCATGGGACATATACCCTCCGCATACCGCTTGCTGGGCGAGGTTTTAAACGCGCCTGAGCGCTGTGGCGAGCTGGCGGCTTATGCGCAAGATGCCTTGAATTTTGCCTCAAGAATCAGGTCTGCAGGCTTAGACCCTGTCAGTGTGTACTATGGCAATGGCGCAGAAAACCTGGAAACCGCGCCGCAAGGCTCGCCTGGTGCGGAGCTGATTGAGCTTATTGGGGCATGCAACGCTGCAATAGTGGAAGGCGGCATAAATTACCGCATAGACATTAGCCCGGAGCAGCTTCTTGCTTGGAATCCCCAAGTAGTCATTTTGAACGGGGAACCAAAACAAGATATCTCACCTTCGGCAGCTGCTGGTTATTTCTTGGATGATGAGCGGTTTTCTAGCCTGCAAGCTGTAGCGGATGGCAAGATATACGCCATACCTAAATATCCTTACAGTTGGTTTGACCGCCCCAATGGTCCAAACAGGCTTATCGGCATATACTGGCTTTCAGGCCTGCTCTATCCCGATAACATTGATTTTGGCATCAAGGAAATGGCAGTGGAGTTCTATTCCCTTTTCTATTATATAGATTTGACTGGCGCCCAGTTGATTGAGTTGTTGGGGTTCTAGCATAGTGGAGGCTATCAATCGGAAAAAAGCATATTAATGCGTCCGGGGGCTTCAGAATAACCGATCGCTGGCTTTCTTATTGATGCAGGCAGCCCTCCGCCGCCATTTTTAGATGCTGGAATTAGAGTATCGATATCGAATTTTCATTTTCCAACACACAGCTCCAACAGCTGGTTGATTGCCTCGTTTACAGATATGCCCTCGGAGCCCGCTTTTTTCTTCACTTTCTCATACAGGCTTGACGGTGTCGAAGCAAGGAATTTTGCGACTTGGCCTCGCTTTTTCTAGGCTGCAACACGATTTCCGCTTTGGGCGGCCGCATCCAGCCCTTCCGCTGGGCCTGCAAACTGCAAGCATCACGACCACGCTTGCCCTCCGTTTTGCCTCCCTCTCCTCAAGCCCCGTGGCTAGCCTCCTCCGCAAATGTCTGCGCTATTTCACATATTCTTTTGCCACGTCGATTGACAGGTCGTGCTCTACAACCGGCAACCTGTCATACACGCCTTTTTTGCCAGCGCCATCCTTTTCACGACACCAAGGATCCTGTGCTCTTTTTCAAGCAGGGCGAGTATCCCGATCTCTGTCTTCAACCTCGGCTCGTGCATTGCCGCTATGACGCCATAGACTTCGAGCTAGGAGTTTATAAGCTCCTAGCTGTCGTTGATTGTGTCCATAAGCTGCGTTATGCCCGAAGTATGTGCAAGGTAGTCCATCTAAACGCTCAACGCGACCTTGTCCGAGCTGGACAGGGCGTCTACCGTCAATATTGACAGCTGCCGGGAGGGAGTCGATTAAGATGGAGTCATAGCCCTCCTTGCAGGGGCGGTCGCCTGGTCAAGGATCCTCTCTCTGTTTGTTTTGGAGGACATCTCCATTTCCAGCGCGGCAAGGTCGATTATTGACGGTGGCAAGTCGAGGTTCCCGGAGACCGGGAAAACACACTCCCTGATGTCGGAAGGACTTGCCGCCCTTGAGCAAAGTGGCAATGTTGCCGCTATAATCGGCAGGCTCATTGCCTGTTATTATTGCAAGGCTAGCCTTGCTGTCAAGGTCTATGAGAAGCCGCAATTATCTATAGATATTTGCCAAAGTAGTTTGCCTAAATTTATTAATCACAGATAATGATATTGACATTGACAATTGATAAGTATATGCTTAAAATATACCGACGGTCGGTTTGTATCAGCATTGGGAGGAGCTATATGAAGAATACAGAAAGAACAGAAACACGAAAAAGCGAAATTCTCAATATTGCAGAGAGCCTTTTTATTGAAAAGGGGTATATACATACAACAATCAATGACATATTAATTAAGTCTGGCATCTCAAAAGGCTCACTATACTACCATTACAAATCCAAAGAGGATATTTTAGACGACATCATAAAACGTATTGGCGACAAAAAAATCGAAGCGGCAAACCACATTGCCAAAACCAAAGGAATTGACGCGCAGACGAAGTTTTTACAAGCTATATTTTCGTTGAACTCAAGTGACGATAGGCAGGCGCAATTAACTACCGATTTAGAAAAATCAAGCGATGGGCAGATGTTTATAAAAAGCCTCGCCGATATTGTCTTAAGGCTGGCTCCCATATTGCTAATCATTGTCGAGCAGGGGATTAGCGAAGGTGTATTCACAACGGTTTATCCGTTAGAAACAGTGGAAATACTGCTTTGTGCGGCACATGCGCTTTTTGACAACGGAAACTTGGCATGGATGCCAGAGGAGCAAAAACGTAGACTGTCAGCATTCATTTTTATTACTGAACGGGCTTTAGGCGCCCAAGAAGGTTCATTAACTGAACTGTCCCAAATGGCTATGCCAGACGAGGGGGAATGATATGGCGAACACAATTCTGGCATGAGCTAATATTCTATACGATAAACAAGGCAGGGCTAGGGGCTGGGAGGCATAATACTGCAATCTGGTGTCTAGTCGCCCACATAATTGGTTTGCCGTGTTTTAATCCTTTCTTCTTGGAAACGGCTCTGTTAGCCGCATTGTAGGCGTTGCCAGTTGGCGCGTAGTTGGGTATATGATTGTAATTTCGGGTATCAAACTTGTGGTTAGGGAGGTTATTATGGGCAGGATTCGTCCAATACGGACATTTGAAGAAAATATGGCGTTAAAAAAGGCAGAGGCGCCAGAATGATAGCCAAGATGATAAAAAAGGATATTCGTCAAAACAAAGCGATAGCCATCACTTTATGCCTTTTTATCACTTTGGCTTCTATGCTAGTTGCAGGAGCTTTTGCTGTCATAGCAGAAATGGCGGGGGCAATGGACGATTTTTTTGAAGCAGCAAAACCTTTGCATTATATGCAAATGGTGACTGGCGTACTCGACCAAAAAGCTATTGACGATTATTCAGCAAAACATGAAATGGTTGTGGCACAGCAGACACTGGAACTGCTTGGCATAGATAATAATTGCATTTATTACGGCGACAATCCCGAACCTTACTCCGACAGTGTGATGGAAAACAGCTTTGTAACCCAAAGCTCGAATTTTGATTTTTTATTAGATGAAAACAATAGCATAGTATCGGTTAAACCGGGCGAAATCGCTATGCCGTTGTATGCCATTGACGCTTACAATTTGGCAGCAGGCGATACTGTAACCGTAAAAAATGGCAATTTTGTAATGCATTTTGTTGTCGTATGCTTTATCAGGGATTCTCAAATGAACGCTTCCTTGGTTTCCTCAAAGCGCTTTCTCATAAGTGGGGAAGATTATGTGATGTTGAAAGAAAACATCGGGGAAGTCGAATATTTGATTGAGTTTTTACTTGCCGACCCAGCAAAAACAGGAGAGTTTGAATCTGATTATCTTGCTGCCGGCTTGCCGTCCGGAATAGCGATCACATTCTCGATAATCCAATTAATGAATGCCATGACCGGGGGATTGTCTGTTGTTGTTTTGCTTTTAGCGGGTGTCTTTTTAATCGTGATTGCCGCCATGTGTCTTCGGTTTACGATACTGGCGGCGCTTGAAGAAGAATATAGGGAAATCGGTGTGATGAAAGCGATAGGGTTTTCCCCAAAAATGATAAAAAAAATATACAAGTATAAATACTACTCGTTGAGCGCTGTTTCTAGCTTTGCTGGTTTTATGCTCTCTATGCTATTCAGTTCATCTTTTACCAAAATTATAAGCCAATATATGGGCAGGCCAGCAACTTCAATTTGGTCATTTGTTATGCCATTGTCTGGCTCGCTTATTGTTTTTCTTGTAATGGCTCTATACTGCTCTTTGGTATTGCGGGAATTGCGCAAAGTCTCCATAGTAGACGCTATTCGGGGAACAGACGCGGTTGTCAAGCCGGGTTCTAAATCATTCCCTATCCATAGGAATGGACTGGGCAACATAAATATATCTCTTGGCATGCGAGATGTAATTAATCGTCTGGGAAACTATAAAACACCGATTTTTATTTTTACCCTGTGTGTTTTCCTTATCATTGTGCCGATTAATTTTCTAAACACATTGCAATCGCCAGATTTTATCGGATATACGGGAATTGGCAAATGTGACGCAGTTATCACACTTCGCAATAGCGAAAACATGCCATGGCGCTACAGCAGCCTTATAGACATGCTTTCGGCAGACAAGGATGTTTTGGCGTACGCAGGACGGATAACCGCTAATTACAAGGTGTTAAACCTCGACGGGAAATATGAGAATATCAGTATACAAAACGGAGATTACACAACATTCCCCATTCCGTATTTGCAAGGGGGCGCGCCAGCCACAGGAAACGAGATAGCTTTGTCTTTTTTGAACGCCCGCAATTACGAAAAAGGTGTTGGGGATTCTATTGAAATATATATTAACGGCAAGCCAAGAAAATTGATGGTTTGCGGTATTTATCAAGACTTGACAAACGGCGGCAAATCCGCACAGGCTTGCCTGCCGTACAATCATGGGGATGTTTTGTGGTATGCTGTTTCACTTGATTTTGAAAAAACGGTTGATGCCGTTTCCAAAATCGCAAGCTACAACGAACAATTCGCGCCAGCGAAAGTTGTGGGTATTGAAACCTTTGCTTCACAGACATTGGCATCTACAATACAACAATTTGGAACGGTCACGCTAATTGTTTCAATGATTTCTATTGCTGTCGCTGTCCTTGTCACAGCATTGTTTCTTAAGATGATTTTAGCAAAAGACCGCAGCCAGATAACGATAATGAAAGGGCTTGGTTTTAATTCATCACATATCCAATCACAGTATATAGCTGCGTTTGTTTTCTGCCTTGTGCTTGGTTTGGTGTTAGGGGTTGTTGGGGCTAACACGTTTGGCGAAATGCTTATCGGGGCGCTTATGAGCGGAATAGGCGCGTCTAAAATCTCGTTTATCATAAAACCTGTTATATCATTCGTGGCATGCCCGTTGTTATTAATGCTTGCCGTTGTCATCACGGTATTAGTTTCTGCGCGATCCATACACAAATGTGGAAGCTATATAATCACCGAATAAAGCAAAAGGAGGATAAAATGGCGACACTGTTAAGCGCAAAGAATATCAACAAAACTTACCTGATGGGGAAAGACAATGCGCACCATGTAATAAAGGATGTATCTCTTGAAATCAAAGAGGGCGAATTTGTCAGCGTAATGGGTCCTTCTGGAAGTGGCAAGTCAACTTTGCTCTACAACATAAGCGGAATGGACAGGGTAACCGATGGAAGTGTTTATTTCGCTGGCAGCAATATCGAGTCGTTGTCTGAAAAAGAACTGGCGAGTCTGCGCTTGGAAAAAATGGGTTTTGTATTTCAACAGAGCAATCTGTTAAAGAATCTGTCTATATTCGACAATATCGTCGTATCAGCCTATTTGAGCGGACGAGAGAAGCGGGCACAGATAAATGCCCGCGCTAACGGTTTGATGGAACAAACGGGAATCAGCCATATTAAAGATAACGCCATAACACAGGTTTCTGGCGGGGAGTTGCAACGCGCCGCTATTTGCCGCGCCTTAATCAATGAACCAGCCTTGCTATTCGGAGATGAGCCGACTGGCGCGCTGAACTCGTCATCAGCAAATGAAGTCATGGATCTTCTAAGCGGCATCAATCGAGAAGGCGCTACAATTCTGCTGGTGACACATGACACAAAAGTGGCTGCCCGCAGCGACCGTGTCCTTTACATGATGGATGGCCAAATAAAGGGGGAGTATGTTCTAGCGAAATACTCGCCCAGTGAAAATGATTTGAAGAAACGCGAAACCGGTTTGACAACATGGCTATCCAAAATGGGATTCTAAGAAATATATTTGCTGCGTAGGCAGGGAACCATGCCAGCCGCAACGCGCAAGTGTGAAGAGACAGAGCCTCGCTAATGTGAAATGGTGGGAGGCTCGTTGCTGCCTGCTGCCTGATTGTTATAACACGACCTCAATAGGACCTTTTGCTTTGATAGCATCCGCTGAGACAATACAGTCAAAAGCAAGGATCTCGACTCCAGCATTTTTTGCGGCTCGCAAGGCATCTGCAAATTCCGGGTGGGTTTCCTTGTTGGGGGTAAAGCGAAACACAGGCTCCATTTGGATGATGAAAACCATATATGCCAAGTATCCTTCATTGACTGCGCCAACCAGGTCTTGGATATGTTTGACGCCCCGCAGAGTCGGCGCATCAGGGAACATTGCAATGCCATCTTTTTCTAGAGTGGCTCCTTTGGTTTCAATAAACGACTTATTGCCCTTATCCTCGATGTAAAAATCAAATCTGGAGCTGGCATGTTTCGCTTCGGTTTTTATAACAGCTTCTTTGCAAAACAGGTTGCCTTGCCTGATCCACTCTGCAAATACCTTGTTGGGAGCTTGGCTGTCGATATTGACTAGCTTCCCGTTTTTTTCTACTGATATCAAGTCGTACTTTGTCTTGCGTGTTTTGGAGCCAGATTCTTGAACATAAATCTTAGCGCCGCTAATAAGGAGCTCCTTGCACCTGCCTGTGTTTTTCACATGGCAAATTTCCGGCTTTCCCCTAATCTCGATATTGGCTATAAACCTGTTGGGGCGGTCGATAAACTTGGCTTGTGTTATGTTTTCGTATTTCAAAACTGCTTTCTTTTAGCTTCCGCATTATCCACAATTGACAATACGGCTTCCTCTGCAGCCCTGTATTTTGCTTCCGAGCTTTCAGCAAAGGGGACAATATGCAAGTTATGGTGCAATTCCCACAAGGAAAGCAAACTTTTTTCAAGCTCGAGGGAAGCTTCATACCCTTCCTCCCGGTGCGGGTTGTTGGACTTGTGCTCGTTGTACAACTCCTCATTGCCAGGCAGGAGCAATAACACAACCCCGTCATAAGAGTATGCCTCGTCTATAATAGTATCTTTGTGGTATGCATCGAAATAATGCTGCGGATAATATGATATAGCATCGACTGTGCCCCTGTCACAGAGTATAAACTTGTAGTTTGCCTCGTTTGGGATGTTTGTCGCAATGGCATTCTCGAGGGATCCTTGAAGTTGGTAGATAGCAGTTTGGAAGCCTATTCTTTCGGCTTCCGTCCCAAATGCCATTCCTGTAGCTTTTATTATGGATGCGATTTCAGGCAATGCTAGAATCCCAGGATGCTTTTGCTTCATATACTCGACAAACTCAGACTTGCCAGAGCATGGAGCCCCGGTTATGGCGATTTTTATCATGTTTTCTCCAACCGATAATTTATATTGACCATATTATACATCAAGCATGTCATATGGATGCAATGGGATTGTGTGAATTCTCGCGAGATGTACAAACCCATAAATTACCGCTTACGATAAAGCGCATTGCCATGCGCTTTATCGTAGAAAATACGATCTTGCGAAAGCATTTGGCCTGCTTGTGTAATATTTAGCCGCCTATTGGGACATACTTGATTTGACATTAAACGAGTTGGAGTGAGGTTTTCAAACTTTATTCTAGCTAATAAAGAAAAAAGGTGGATAAGAATGTCAGAAATTAGAAACCTCGACAGGGATGTTGATGAGCAGCGATCAAGAGCATTCTATGAAGAACACAATATAATGGCGATTACAGGTTTTGTAATCTCAATCATTTCCTTGTTCTTCAATAACTACACAGCTGTTTCAATATTGGCGCTTGTCATATCGATAATGGGATTCGTAAGGGGCGGGGAAAGAGGCGTCCATGGAAGGGGAAGGGCTATAGCAGGAGCAGGCATCGTCATAGCTGTAATTGCTACTATAGCGACCCTTTATTATTATTTCACTGGCGGAACCATTATACGTTGGTAAAACCGGTAACGCAATTGTATTAAATTAAAGAGAGGGCATCAAGCCCTCCTTTCTTTTTTGAAATTGTAGCCACAACTGGCGTTGAATGGTTGCGCCAAAGCACAAGACAGGCGATAAATTTAGTTGGGCCACTCAACATTGGTGAAAACCTATGGATATATTGTACACCAATCCCTAACAATTCTACATCCTCCAAATAAGGACCAAGCCCTTTCTCATAGAATGGAACAATCCTCTTGGCTCAAGGGTTCTATCAAATTTGTGTTAGCAGCAGGGCCAGCATACTCCATCACAAACTTGTTAGTGTCTTTGTTTTAAGCATGGCTACTACTGTTGGTGTTTCGCAACTTTAAACACCCATCACATATAGATGGCTTGGTGATAGCATGCCAAAGCCAATCCCATACATATTGCTTGCGCTTTCAATAACGAAAATATCCATGTGCAAGACATTAATAAGGTTGCAAAACTGGCGGAATCTAGCTATAATATATACCGACGGTCGGTTTTGCTTTGAGTTCGATTATGGCAAAGATATCCAATCGTTGCAATGAAAGGTTCCTAAAGTCCCTGGCTTCATAAGCTGTTTGCTACACAGGGATAGGATGTTTTGGATATGCCGGGGCTTTTAGCGAATGGGAAGATCCCAAAATATTATCCGGTCATCCAGGCAGGAACGATCTGCTCCATCAAGAGGATAACTACGCAATGCGCCTTAAATTGCCTGATCGAAACAGCACACTCGATTTCGCCAGCAATGACCCGGATTATTGAGTAAACATTGCTGAAATATAGTATGTGCCCATTGTTGAAAACAAAGCGTTAGCCCATATTCTTGAGATTGCCATTGGCGAAAAAAAGGCGCTTTGGATATATCGACAAAATGAATGAGGATTCAACCAGCGAAGAGATAAGCCAACAAATTTTGGGGGGAGAGTAAAATGAAAACAATCATTGATGTCAAGGGTTTGAAAAAAAGCTACAAGGGCAAGGAAGTCATCCACGGCATCGATTTCTCTGTGAAAGAGGGAGAGATACTGTGCGTACTCGGGCCAAACGGGGCGGGTAAAAGCACGACAATCAACATCATCACTGGGGCGCTGCGGTGCGACAGCGGCAGTATCCGCTATAAAGGCGAGAATATCTATAATGACTTGCTCGGCTTTAAGTCGCATCTTGGTGTTGTCCCGCAAGACTTGGCTCTATATGAGGACTTGTCTGCAGAGAAGAACGTCCTGTTCTTTGCGTCCCTGTACGGGTTGAAAGGCGAAGAGCTCAAAGCGGGCTGCCGTTTTGCGCTTGATTTTGCGGGATTGTCCGGCAGCGCGAATGATAAGGTCAACACATTTTCAGGCGGTATGAAGCGCCGGCTCAACATAGCTTGCGCAATTGCCCACAAACCGGAATTGCTCATCATGGACGAGCCAACTGTAGGCATCGACCCTCAATCTCGCGAGCATATACTTGAAGGCGCCAGGCAGCTTTGCAGCCAGGGCATGGCCATCCTCTACACGACACACTACATTGAAGAAGTAGAGAAAATATCAAAGCGAATCATCATCATGGATGTCGGCGGCATTATCGCTGAGGGGACGGCCGAATCCCTGAAAGCCGGTATCGAACGAACACGGCGATACCGCATTGGCGTCGAGTCCGAAGCGCAATTCGACATAAGCGGCTTGTTGCGGGTCGACGGAGTGTCTGATGCCCGGTTCAAGGATGGCATTATTGACATCTCCACAGACAGCCAGGTTGAAAACCTCAATAAAATTATTGCTGCGCTTATTGGCAGCGGGTTAAAAATAAACAACATAAACGCCGAAACCTCAAGCCTTGAAACGGTGTTTTTGCAGTTGACTGGCAAGTCGCTGCGGGATTAGGGGGGCATATGTATAAGTTCAAGCAAATTTTTATTCTTGACATAATTAATCTGGCCACCAACCCGATGTGGTTATTTACTGCCATTGGATTCCCGGTCGCGCTAGTTCTGGTATTAGGATTTCTAACAAGCGGCAGTTATGGCAATATAGTATCGGCTTACGATTATGCTGGGGTAGCCATAATGATTTTTTGTGTCTTCAACGTGGCGACGTTCTCTTCAAACAGTTTTATGGAGGAGCGCATCAAAAAACCAAATATGCGGCTGGTCCATTCGCCTATCCGCCACTTCTACATATACTTCTCAAAAATTCTGGCATCTTTCGTTTTTTGTATTGTGGCGTATATCGCAGCGGCTATTTTCCTTGTATTTATTGCCGGTGTTAATTACGGCGGGGTTGATGCATGGGCAATAATACTAATTATGCTGCTGGGCAATTTCTTCTTTTCTGCCTTAGGGGTAGCGGTTTGTTGCATTTTGAGAAGCGAGGGGGCTGCGAATAGTATTTTGAGCCTGTTATTCGCCCTCTTTGCCATATTGGGCGGTTTATTCTTTCCGGTGGAGGGCTTAGGCAAAGCGGTTGTTGCGATAAGCTGGATTTCCCCAGGCAAATGGATACTGGCGGCTTGCTTACGTATCATCTACGACAGTGATTTTTCAATGTTCTTGCCGGTCTGCAGCCTGTTTATTATCCTGTCTGCTGCGGCTTTGGCACTGTGCGGCCGGTTTTTTAAAGGGGAGGACTATCTGTGAATGTTTTTGTGGCAGTACTAAAAAACAACTTTTTGCGCTTGATGGAACAAAAACAAAGGTTTTTGCTTTTCCTGGCTCTGGCCGCGGCGGCGATTGCGGGCGCTATCTTCTTTAATGCCAAAGCCGATATAGCTGGCAATATTGCCGTAGTTTCTGGAAATGTCGTATCTTTGCCATCCGCTTATCTTAATATAACGGAAATGGAGCAGCCGCCGCCGATGTCAGAATTAATCGCTGGAAGATACGACGCGGTTGTGGTCTTTGACAGCCAGGGCGTTTATGAGATTCAAACTATCAAAAATGACGAGTTTAAGCAAACGCTTGTCTCCCTCATCTCTGGCCAGCCGGGCACCTATGCGGGCGCGCCAGGTCCACGCGGCAAAGGCACAAATATCGTCGGGTTTATCCTGGTGTTTGTAATGATGCAAGGCGTCAACCTGATGTTCATGTTTTCGGAGGATAAAGAGAAAAAGCAGATTATGCGTATCGCTGCTTCCCCAGTGCCGTTTGCGTGGTATCTTTGCGCGCATAGTTTTTTCACCTTTTCGTTCCTGTTCTTCCCGATTGCCCTGATGCTCTCTGTTTTCTGCGCAGTGCCCAGTATCGACATGGGGTTCGGGCTTGCGTTGCACATGCCTCTCGTTGCTTTGCTGTGCGCTTTGGCGACATCGTTTGGATTGTTCGTCGCCGCATTGAGCAAGACAAGCGATACGTCAAACATGGCCGGCTCTGCGAGCGTTGCGCTGACCTCCGTACTGGCAGGCAGCTTCTATTCGTTTGATAAGGGCAACAAGATATTGGGCGCAATTATTAAAGCGCTGCCGCAGAAAGCCTATCTGTCAATGTCGGATTCTCTAGAAAGAGGGCTTGATATATCCTCATGGTCTATTGACGGTTTACATATCATCGCTGTTATTATGGCATTTGTCCTGGCAGCGGTATATAAGACCCGGAAGGACTATGTGAAAAACTGAGAATAAAAAACAGTTATTCGATAACTGTCTGAAGGAAAAAACAGCTTGCGAAATCCAGGCACCACCTGACAGCGGGCAGTCTAGCCCTGGTTAATTGCCGGCATAGGCCATCCCGCATACTGGGCTCCCAACGCTTGGAGGATGTGGCCATGCCCAGCCGCGCTGAGAGCAAAACCCGGAAATTAATCCCGGGTTTGCTAAATAGCCTAGAGGCTAAATAAATGTTTAATCGAAATCCCCTGCCCCGACAGCTTCAGCTTCAATATTGTCAGTGAATTCGTCGTCTTCCTCATCCTCTTCCCTGACAAAATCCGGCTCCGCTGTTTGCAGCTGGATATCTGTATATGACTTGATGCCTGTTCCTGCAGGAATAAGCTTCCCGATAATGATATTCTCTTTCAAGCCGACCAACGGGTCGATCTTGCCCTTGATTGCAGCGTCTGTCAAAACCTTTGTGGTTTCTTGGAAAGAGGCTGCTGACAAGAAAGAGGAGGTCGCCAGGGATGCTTTGGTGATGCCTAATAGCGCCTTTGTTGATGTCGCAGGCTCAAGGCCGGCAGCTACCGCTTGGGCGTTGGCCCTCTGGAATTCGAACCTGTCAACCAAAGTGCCTGGCAAGAGCGAAGTGTCATTGGAGCTGTCAATCCGGTATTTGCGCAGCATTTGGCGGATTATCAGCTCAATATGCTTGTCGCTGATGTGGACGCCTTGCAAGCGGTAAACCTTTTGGACTTCTTGGAGTATATACCTTTGAACCCCGGCTGTGCCAACAATCGCCAACAAATCGTTGGGGTTCAAATTGCCCTTGGTGATTGGCTGGCCAACCTCAAGCACATCGCCCTCCCTGACTATCAATGTCTCTCCGAAAGGTATCTCATACTGGCGCGATTCCCCAGATTCGCTCATCACTTCGATGATGCTGGTCCTCTTCTTGCCTTCTGAGATTGTGACATATCCAGAGATCTCGCTAATCACCGCCACGCCTTTCGGTTTGCGCGCCTCAAAAAGCTCTTCGACGCGGGGAAGGCCTTGGGTGATATCGTCAGCTCCGGCAATGCCGCCTGTATGGAATGTCCTCATGGTAAGCTGTGTGCCAGGCTCGCCGATTGATTGGGCAGCGATTGTGCCAACGGCTTCGCCAATATTCACTGGCTGCATTGTAGTGAGGTCCATGCCGTAGCATTTCTGGCATACGCCTATAGAGGACTCGCAGTTGAACACAGTCCTGATCGAGACCTGTGTGATGCCCGCGTCTGAGATCACTTCAGACATTGGCACGCTAATCATCCCGTTCTTCGGAACTAAAACACTGCCGTCCCTCGGGTCAATGATGTCCTCAAAAGCGAAGCGGCCTTTTATGCGTTCTCTTAGCGGCTCTATCACGTCATTCCCATTCAAGATATCTTCAACGATGAAACCTTCGTTGGTTCCGCAGTCTTCCTCCCTGATGATCTGGTCTTGGGAAACATCCACCAGCCTCCGGGTGAGGTAACCCGATTCAGCTGTCCTAAGCGCAGTGTCAGCTAAGCCTTTTCTAGCGCCATGGGTCGAGATAAAGAACTCCAACACGTTGAGGCCTTCCCGGAAGTTGGAACGGATCGGCAGCTCGATAATCTCCCCAGTCGGGGATGCCATCAAGCCGCGCATTCCTGCAAGCTGCCTGATCTGGTTCTTAGAGCCGCGGGCTCCGGAGTTGGCCATCATGTTTATCGGGTTGGCCATGTCGAGATTGTCCATAAGGGCGCTTGTGACATCGTCTGAAGCCCTGGTCCAAACATCGATTGTCTTCTTTTTGCGCTCCGCGTCAGTATACAAGCCTTTAGTGAACTGCCTGTAGATCTCGTTGACTTCCAAGTCTGCCTTGGCCAAGATATCAGGTTTGGCATCCGGCACTTGCATGTCTGCAATGCCCACAGTGACAGCGCTGATAGTCGCGTACTTGCATCCATTGGTCTTTATTTCATCCAAAACCCTGGAAGTGGTCGCAGCGCCGAAATTCACAAAGCAGTTGTATACTATCTTGGAGAGTATGCCCTTGTCCAGCAATGTGTCTACTTCAAGAGCGAACATGTCATCGATAGTCTCCCTTTTAACGAACCCGAGGGATTGCGGTATGATCTCATTGAAGAGGAAACGCCCCACAGTGCTCTCGACAATCCTCGAATGATCTGCCCCGTCTATTGTTTTGGTCACCCGGACTTTGACCCTTGCATGGAGCTCCACTTCTTTGTTGAAGTAAGCCATTTCCATTTCTGCCAAGTCGGAAAACGCTTTTCCTGTGCCTTTCGCATCGGGGTTTTCCATTGACATGTAGTATGAGCCGAGTATCATGTCTTGCGATGGCGAGCATACCGGGCTTCCATCTTGTGGTTTGAGGATGTTGTACGCTGCAAGCATCAAAATCCTCGCTTCAGCTTGCGCTTCAACTGACAAAGGCACGTGAACAGCCATTTGGTCTCCGTCGAAATCTGCATTATACGCTGTGCATACTAGCGGGTGCAGCTTTATTGCCCTGCCTTCAACCAAAACAGGCTCAAACGCCTGGATTCCCAGCCTATGCAAGGTGGGGGCGCGGTTTAGAAGCACAGGGTGGTCTTTGATAACATCATCTAGGACATCCCAAACCTCCGGCCGCAGCCTTTCGACCATACGTTTTGCGCTCTTGATATTTTGCGAGTAATGGCGTTTGACCAACTCCCTCATTACAAATGGCTTAAATAGCTCGATAGCCATTTCTTTGGGCAACCCGCACTGGTACATCTTCAACTCGGGCCCCACAACGATAACAGAGCGCCCAGAATAGTCCACACGCTTGCCAAGGAGATTTTGCCTGAATCTGCCTTGTTTGCCCTTGAGCATGTCGGAAAGGCTCCGAAGGGGCCTGTTTCCTGGCCCGGTCACTGGCCTTCCCCTTCTGCCATTGTCGATCAAAGCGTCAACAGCTTCTTGGAGCATGCGTTTCTCGTTTTGAATGATTATGTCGGGCGCATTCAAATCAAGGAGCTTTTTCAAACGGTTGTTCCTATTGATCACCCTCCTGTAAAGGTCGTTCAAGTCGCTTGTCGCAAAACGGCCGCCGTCAAGCATGACCATGGGCCGCAGCTCGGGAGGGATAACCGGGACAACTGAGAGAACCATGTCTTGGGGCTGGTTGCCAGATGTTTTGAATGCTTCGATAATTTCGAGCTTCCTGATCGCTTTGACTTTTTTTTGGCCAGACCCGTTTGTGATAATCTCTTTCAAGTCGATAGCCTCTTGCTGCAAGTCCACCTGCAATAGTAGATCCAAGATAGCCTCAGCTCCGATTTTTGCCACAAAGTTGTTTCCGAACTTTGCTTTGTTCTCGCGGTACTCGTTTTCTGTCAACAGCTGTTTCGGGTCCAGTGGAGAGTTGCCGGGATCTGTGACGATGTATGCGGCGAAATATATAACCCTTTCCAAATCCCTTGGCGATATCTCCAAAATAATCCCGATCCTGCTTGGAATCCCTTTGAAATACCAAATATGAGTCACAGGGGCGGCAAGCTCGATGTGGCCCATGCGCTCCCTGCGCACTTTAGAGCGTGTCACTTCAACGCCGCACCTGTCGCAGATGATCCCCTTGTTCTTGACTTGCTTGTATTTGCCGCAGTGGCATTCCCAGTCTTTCATAGGACCAAATATCTTCTCGCAGAAAAGGCCGTCTTTCTCCGGTTTTGATGTCCTGTAATTTATGGTCTCAGGTTTTTTGACTTCCCCATAGGACCATTCCCGTATTTTGTCGGAGGACGCCAAACCAATCCTGATCGCCTTGAAGTTGTTTAACTCATTCATTTGATAGTAGCCCCCTTAAAAATCGTCTCCAAAATCGTTTTTGATGGCAATGTCAATATCAAGGCCGTTGACCTCGATGTCCGAGACTTCGTCATCGGCAGAAATTGTGTCGATATCCGACCCTATCCCGTCCAAGGACTGGCTGTCTTTCGCCAGCTCTTCTTCTTCCAGCTCTAGATCTTCTAGCTCATCGATGTCGGCATCAATGTCGTCATCCTCTTCGTTGTCTTCTTCTTCGAAATCGTGTGCGCCATCATCATTCCCATTGCCGCCATTCCCGAAGTTTTCCTCAATGCTGCCATCGTCTACGCTATCGTCTTCAAAATCGTCATCCTCATCATCGAAGATTTCATCGTCGTCTTCGTCCTGGTCGTCTTCATCCTGGCCGCCATCATCAAGATCATCGATTTCGATAATGAAACGTCCGATATCCTCATCTTCGATGATGTCATCCTTTTCCACTAGTGCGGGAGCCAGCTCTTCTTGATCGACATCATCGTACTCGTAAGTGACAGTGTTGTCAACAGGCTTTGGCGTCATCCTGCTGCCCATGATGCCGTCAGAGTCGTCATTGAGCTCGACCTGGTTCCCGTTCTCGTCCAAGACGCTTATGTCTAGGCACAAGGACTGGAATTCTTTGATCAGCACTTTAAACGATTCCGGTATTCCCGGCTCAGGGATATTGTCGCCTTTTACAATAGCCTCATAAGCCTTCACCCTGCCAACAACATCATCGCTCTTTACAGTCAAGATTTCTTGCAAGACATTTGAGGCCCCATAAGCCTCGAGCGCCCAAACTTCCATCTCGCCGAACCTCTGGCCACCAAATTGGGCTTTGCCTCCCAGTGGCTGCTGGGTGACCAAAGAATAAGGCCCAGTTGACCTCGAGTGCATTTTGTCATCCACCAAATGGTGGAGCTTGAGCATATATAGATACCCTACAGTGACAGGGTTCACGAACTTCTCCCCTGTCCTTCCATCGTAGAGGTCGATTTTTCCGTTAGCGTTGTACCCCGCTTGTTCCAAGCATTCGATAATATCGTTTTCAGACGCACCGTCAAAGACTGGCGTTGCGATCTCCCAACCCAGCTTTTTACATGCCAGGCCTAAATGGACTTCAAGGACCTGGCCGATATTCATGCGGGAAGGGACACCCATGGGGCTTAGCACTATCTGCAAAGGCGTGCCGTCGGGCATGAATGGCATGTCTTCCTGGGGCAATATGCGGGAAATAACGCCTTTGTTGCCGTGCCTTCCGGCCATTTTGTCCCCGACCGATATCTTGCGTTTTACTGCGACATAAACCCGGACCAGCTTGTTGACGCCGGGTTTTAATTCGTCGCCGTTCTCCCTGGTGAAGACTTTAACGTCTACGACAATGCCGCTCTCCCCATGGGGAACTTTTAGGGAGGTGTCCCTTACTTCCCTAGCCTTCTCACCAAAAATCGCCCTAAGCAGGCGCTCTTCAGCTGAAAGCTCGCTCTCCCCTTTTGGCGTGACCTTGCCTACAAGGATGTCGTCGCTGGTGACTTCCGCGCCGATGCGGATAATCCCCCTGGAATCCAAGTTCTTGAGCGCGTCTTCGCCTATGTTGGGTATTTCCCGGGTAATCTCCTCTGGACCAAGCTTGGTTTCCCTGGCCTCTGACTCGAACTCTTCGATATGGATAGATGTGTAGATGTCATCCCTGACCAGCTCTTCGCTGATTAAGATCGCATCCTCGAAATTGTATCCTTCCCATGTCATAAACGCTACGAGGACATTTCGCCCAAGCGCCAAATCCCCTTGGTCGATCGAAGGGCCGTCAGCGATGATATCGCCTTTTTTGACTTCCTCCCGCAGTGTGACAATAGGCCTTTGGTTGGTGCATGTGCCTTGGTTGGACCGTTTGAATTTCAACAGCGGGTAGCGCTTCCTAGTAAGGGCGTCGTGGCTGAGCACAACGATTTCATCAGCGGTCACCTTCTCAACGATACCGTCGATTTCGCTGATCACGCACACTCCTGAGTCTTTTGCCGCTATGGCCTCAATGCCCGTTCCGACTATTGGTGCGTCAGGTTTGAGCAAAGGCACAGCTTGCCGCTGCATGTTTGAGCCCATTAGCGCCCGGTTTGCGTCGTCATTCTCTAGAAATGGTATCAAGGATGTGGCTACTGACACGATTTGCCGCGGCGACACGTCCATGTAGTCGATCCTGTCGCTTGGCGCAGTGACAAAATCACGCCTTTTGCCGGTTCTTCCTGTTACCCTATCATTGAGGAAGTAGCCGTTCTGGTCCAGTGGCTCATTTGCTTGGGCTATTGTGTATTTGCCTTCCTCTTCGGCATCGATATAAACGATCTCCCCTGTTACCCTGCCGCCAGTCACTTTGCGGTATGGAGTCTCAATGAAGCCATACCTGTTGACCCTGGCATACGTGCTCATAGAGCCTATAAGGCCGATATTCGGGCCTTCCGGGGTTTCTATGGGGCAGATCCTGCCATAATGGGAGTGGTGCACATCGCGCACATCGAAACCTGCGCGCTCCCTAGACAAACCGCCTGGACCCAGCGCGGAAAGCCTCCTCTTATGGGTGAGCTCAGTCAAGGGGTTGGTTTGGTCCATAAACTGCGAAAGCTGGGAAGAGCCGAAAAACTCTTTCAATGACGCGCTTACGGGCCTGATATTGACTAACATCTGGGGCGAGATCTCCGCAGGGTCGCTTGTCGCCATGCGCTCCCTGACTACCCTCTCCAGCCTGGACAAACCGATTCTAAATTGGTTTTGGAGCAGCTCTCCCACGCTCCTCAAACGGCGGTTGCCCAAATGGTCGATATCATCCAGCTCGCCGATGTCGTGGTCCAGCCCCAAGTTGTAGCTGATAGATGCGAAAATGTCGTGGACCGTGATGCTTCTGGGCATCAGCTTGCCAAGGTTTTCCTTGAACAGGATTTCTCGCTCCTCAGGTGTTTGCCCTTGGGCGATGATCCTTTCAAGCTCAGCGACTTCCACCATCTCAACGTTGGTGTCGCTGATGTTAAAATCGATCCCATATGCCCTCGGGTCGCACATGTTGTTTCCGACAGCGTATGTCTCGACGCCGCCTGCCTGTAATTTGACCCTGTTGATGCCGCTGTTCTGGATTGCCCAAGCCTCCTCAAGGGAGATGATTTGGCCGGCTTCGCATAGCAGCTCCCCAGTCCGGGGGTGGCCAATGGTTTCAGCCGAGCGCTGGTTGGCTATCCTGGAGGCTAAAGCTAGCTTTTTATTTAACTTGAAGCGGCCAACGTGCATCAAGTCGTATCTTTTGGGGTCGAAGAACATAGAGTTGAACAGTGGCCTCGCCGAATCGATTGAAGCGGGCTCTCCTGGCCGCAGCCTTTTGTAGATCTCGGTCAAGCCGGATTCCACGTCTGTCGCAATATCTTTTTGCAAGGTCGCCTGGAGGCGCTCTGTGTCGCCGAAATACTCGATTATTTCGGCGTTGCGCCCGAGGCCCACCGCCCTGGCGAGGACTGTGATAGGGATTTTTCTAGTCCTGTCGACTCTTACGTACAGGATATTGTTTGAATCGGTCTCATACTCCAGCCAAGCGCCCCTGTTTGGGATTATCTGGGAAGAGAACAAATCCTTTCCGTGCTTGTCGACTTCTTTTGAAAAGTATGCGCCGGGTGACCTGACCAGCTGGCTGACGATAACACGTTCGGCTCCGTTGATAATGAAAGTCCCGTTCTCTGTCATTAACGGAAAATCAGCCATAAATATGTTTTGCTCTTTAATTTCGCCGGTTTGCTTGTTGGAAAACCTTATTTTGATCTTGAGGGAAGCAGAGAAGTTGGCGTCCCTCTCCTTGCATTCCTCGACGGAGTACTTTGGGTCCCCCTCGAGGTTGTAGTCTATGAACTCTAGAAAAAGGTTTCCGGAAAAATCAACAATCGGATTGATATCTTCGAAAACTTCCTTGAGCCCCCGATCCAAGAACCAATTGTAGGATGTTTTCTGGATTTCAATCAGGTATGGGAGTTCCATGACGTCTTTAATCCTGGAAAAACTCATCCTCGTTCTTCTTCCAATTTTCTCTGGATGTACCAAATTGCTAACCCTGCTTTCTAAAACTTATTTAGGCTTAATGCTTAATGTTTAGTACGCACTTCACAAAAGCTTGCCATAAAGGACTGGCCTTACAGCTCCTCCATGCGCGTGAGGCTGCTAGAGCCTAGCGGCGCGCTGCTTGTGCCAACCGCAAACGCATCCCTTCATGCAGTATGTTTATTGCAGCATTGCAACAGAAAAACGCGCCTTGCTGTCTGCCTGGGCAAAAAAAGCCCAAGAATGCAAAGAGCTAAATCCACTAATTAAATGTCGAATATAGAAACATTTTTTTTGATTTTATTGTTTTCAAGTAATTAATTATTGTATAATAGAAGGCAGTGAATGTCAATATAGATTAATTACTTTAATTAATTATGGCATCAAGTTATCAAATTCAAACAAAGTTATGTAATTTTTTTTTTACAAATTTTTTATTGCGAGGTTTCTCATGGGCAATACAGATGTGCTTGCAGCGATGGCAAGAGAAGCTGGCTTTGACGAGATCGTGAATGTGCCGTCAACAGAGATTGTCATCTCCGAGGTTGTCCTTGGGCAATGCGCCCGCAACACTTGCGGAAACTATGGCAAGAACTATTCATGCCCCCCCTTAAGCGGAACGTTGGAGGAGTGCATAAACAGAATGACCGAATACGAGTATGCTTTGGTCATCGACTTCCGCACAAGTATGAAGAGCCGTTTTGAAATACAAGAAGGCGGCGCCCAATTCAGGGAAGCGGTTGAAAAATTGCGCATTGCTGTGCAGGACTCGGGAATAGAAGGCAAAGTGTTTGCCGCAGGGACTTGCCGCATCTGCGAAGTGTGCGGGGCGATTACAGGAGAGGAGTGCCGGTATCCAGATTTAAGGCGCTATTCTTTGGAGGGCAGCGGGGTGGATGTAGTCCGCACATCAATGAACTTGAAAATGAAATACAATGCAGGCCCGGGCACTATGACGTATTTCGCCATGGTGGGGTATAACGGATAAGCAAGGCATAACCAAAGAAACAGCTAGGGGCAGCCAGGTTGTTTTTTTTGGTTGTGCCTCCGTATATGATATGCGAAACATTCAGTTGTCTTCAGATGCCAGCCATCCGTGCCACTGCACATCAATCCTGCGCGCCGACCCTGGGGCTTTGAGAAAAAAAATCGCCTCATCCAGCTTTAGGGTGGCTATCCATGTCTTGTCTGTCCGGGTGGCTATCCAGAATTTGCCTATGTACTTAAGCTGCATAATCAACTTCCTCCGACTAGTTACTAATGCATACTTGCCATGGGACGCTATTATTCCAGAATCCCGGCAAAAAAAACACAGCTGGGGAAAATGCGAATCCCCCAGCTGTGCCTTGCGCGGAACAAAAACGCTAAACTGGATAGAACAACCCATGGTCAACCCATTCCCCTTGCTTCACGCCCAAGAATTTGCGCAAATCCAGGCGAACATCATTCTTGCGCACCTCAAAATGGAGATGGGGTCCTGTAGACCTCCCCGTGTTCCCTGAAAGCGCGATGACATCCCCTTGGTTGACCCTGTCTCCGACTTTGGCCTTGTATTCGCTCAAATGCGCGTACAAGGTTGAAAAGCCATTTTCATGCTTGACAATCACACATTTGCCGTAGTTGCCATAGGTGCTTGCCATTTGGACAACTCCCGTGTCTGCTGCAAGCACAATGCGCCCCACGTTGCAGCCTACATCAATTGCCTTATAAGCTGCGTGGGAGCCGGTGCGGCTGTCGCTGAAGGATGTGATCCTGCCATATACCGGCATCAAGTACTTGCCTGTGCTGGACACAGCCGGCAATTGCTTGATGCCCCTGGCATATATCGCATCGATTGGGGCAGCGATTTTTTTCTCCGACTCAACCACTTCGTTGATAATTTTGCCGTTTTCATAGGTGATAATGCTCACAACTTGCTTTTTCCCGTAAATGCCTTCGCTGATCGGGGCTTGCTCGCCCATGAAAAGGTTCGGATCGTCCTGGTATACCTTGTTGTAGGCGATATCCACATTGCGCTTGACCCGCTTGGTGATTTTGGCGGCGAAGATGCCGGCGTTTCCGGTCTTGCCTATGGAGTAGTCGTCTTTGCGGAAATCCAGCGCGGTCATTATGCCTTGGTTTCCGCTCTTGTAGGACTGGGCGATCGTGTCCACAAGGGAAAGGGAGGCTGCAGGCAAGCTTTCGCCGATGCTGGCCACATCCCCGCCCTTTGGCGCGCCAGCCGTGTCAAGCCCGAGCAGGTAGTCGACTGCTTTGCCAACCGGCACCACCTCGGAGAGCTCCACGATCTTTTCAATTACAGCCACCTCGTGGGAGAAGTCTTTGTCAATCACCGTCTCCTCCTCGACATCGCTGGAGTATGGCTTGAGCAGCAAGGCAAGCGCCTCGTTGGCATCATCCACAGAAGCCATCCTCACGGCTTCCTCCTGGTTGATGGTGATGACGCCCCCGTTAGCAAAGACGGTGAGGTTGCATCGGTATAGCGCCTCCTCGCATTCGCCTACATCCAGCGCCTCCACGCTATTGGTTATAAAGGCGCGGGTTGTGGAAATGGTCTGCTCGAAACTGACAGACTCGTTTTGGTACCAGTTCCCCATAGTGGTTTCGATATTGGTTATGGCTTCGTCAACCACCCCCATGTTTCGCACTATGCCGATCTTGTACCCATTGAACATCACATCATATCCTATGTACTTGTTTACCCAAGTGCTGGTTGCTGCCAACAGCACAAATGCGCATATTCCTGCGGACATTGCCGCTTTTTTGTCTTGAAGCCGGTCCAAATGCTCGGCTAGTGTGTAATACACATAGAGGGCGAGCGATTTAGCTGCATAATAATTTTTCTGGACAAAACCCCCCGCTGCCTTCACCGGCTCTGGCAAAGGCAAGCGCCCTGTGGACAGCCGGAAGACAGGCGCCAGGTTCTGCCTCCGGCGCTTATAGTCGCGGGTATCATAGATGGCGTTTCTGTGTGCCCTTTTGACTTCGATCATCTCTTCCACAATGCGCTTGCGGTTTTGCTTGCGCTTGTGCCTGTCGCAGAGCCTTTGGATTTCGTCTTCTTCATTGCGCTGCAATTTGAAGCTTAGTTCCATTGCGCCTCCGTTTTGCCTCGGCATAACAAGCCAAGGCTCTTGTGTTACATTTTAGTGACATGAAAATTTTAACATAGATAGGCTCTTAAAACCATCTCAATTTGTATTAAAAAAGCTTAAGGATAAACTAATCTACAGAAAATCGATATCAATTGGTATCTAAAAATGGGCTTAAGATAGATAAATAGTCGTTTTGAAGCTATTTTTGCAGTAGAAAAATGTAGAATGTGAAATAATCGTAACAGGCAGATTTTAATAAGAAAATAAGGTTTAGCACTATAAAAAGCCGGCAGCGAGTTTATGCTGCCGGCTTTTTATAGTGCTAGCCTATATATATATTTTTTTTAGTAGCTTAATCCTGCTTTTAATGTTTGGCCTTGCGTCACATCGAAGAAGTCCCTCAAATCAAGGCGGTTGTTATTGTGGCGTATCTCAAAGTGCACGTGGGGTCCGGTGGAGCGGCCCGTGCTGCCGGACAGCGCGATTAGCTCGCCTTGGTCGACTTTCTGCCCGACTGACACTTTCAACTCGCTGTTGTGGCCATACAGCGTCGAAAACCCGTTGGCGTGGTTGATAATGACAGTATAGCCATAGTCGCCAAAATAGTCTGACCTGGATACCACGCCTGAGTCGGAAGCTGTAACTGGCGTCCCTGTCGGGCAGGATATGTCAATAGCCCTGAATTCCGCGTGGGAGCCGGAGCGGCTCTCTGTGAAGGAGCTTACCCTTCCGCTGACCGGTATGTTGAAGGTTCCTGAGCTCTTGGCGGATGGCAGGGGCTTGGACCCCTTATTGACAACCGCGTTGATGGGCTCTTTGATCACAGTCTCGTTTTGGAGTGTCTCCATCACTGCCTTGCCGTTGAGGTACGACACTAGATACCTTCGCTCATTGACTCCATCAACGCCTTCGATGACCACTTTTTCTGCCCCCCGAAACATTGTCGGGTCAGTCCTGGTGACAACTTGGAAAGGTATGGGCTCATGCCTCGTCACAACTTTGGAAACCTTCGCCGCAAATACTGTCGCTGAGCTCATTTCGCC
The DNA here is from genome assembly GCA_009782875.1 of Eubacteriaceae bacterium. Taxonomy (GTDB): domain Bacteria; phylum Bacillota; class Clostridia; order Eubacteriales; family Anaerofustaceae; genus WRIE01. The sequence continues at coordinate 55,516 of WRIE01000012.1, forward strand.
AAGGGAGTATTCATTCTTGCGGAAATCCAAAGCCGTCATCAGCCCCCGGTTGCCGCTTTCATTGTTTTCAGCTATTGTCTCGTTGATCAACTTGCCTTGGTCTTGGATACTGGCTCTTTCCGGGGCAATCGGCATCGACTTGGTGGGCATAGTGCCTGCCGCAGCCACATCTTGCTCTGCGGGCATGGACGACGGGTCTAGGCTTAGCAGGTAGTCGACTGCCTCAGGGGGTGACATGACTTTTGAAAGCTCTACTCTTTTGGCGATGACTTCGACAGCTTGCTCTAAGTTGAACTCGATAATTTTCTCTTCGAAGATATCATCGGAATAATGGGTGTTTAGCAGCATTCCGTCTGTTACAGCTTTCGCTTCCGCATATGAGGCCAGCCTGACGGTTTCTTGGCCGTCGATTGTGATAACTGCCCCGTCAGCCCAAGCGGTAAGGTTGCATTTATACAGCGCTTCTTCTGCTTCTTTGGCATCCAAGGGATTTTGGTTCTTGTTGATAAATGCCCTTGTGGTTGATATGGTCTGCTCGAAGAATACGGTGTCGACTTTGTACCATTCGCTCAAGTTAGACTCTACATTCACAATGGCCGCATCAAGGTCTGAGAGGTTTTTCACAACCCCAATTTTGTAACCATTGAAAAGCACGTCATATCCGATGAAGGATTTCATGCCGACCAGCCCCAATGCCAAAAGGACAAAAGTTGAGAATGTGGCGGCAATCATCGCGTTGCTTATCCTCAAGGATTCCTTCAGGTCGAGAATCGTATAGTATAGGTACAATAGGAAAGACCTGCTTGAGTAATACTTTTTTTGGAAAAAATAACTGATACGCTCACGGGTCTTCGAGAATGGCAGTTGTTTGCTCCCCTTCTTGTCAAATGAAGCCCTGCCGTGGGTCAACTTGTAGTTGCGGGTGTCATAGATAGCCTTTTTATGGGCTCTATTTACTTCAATCATTTCCTCGGCAATGCGGCGCCTGTTAGACCGTTTCATATGCCTGTCGCACAGTTTTTGGATTTCATCTTCTTCATTGCGTTGCAATTTAAAGGACAATTCCATATAAGAAGCCTCCCGTTCTATGGGTGGGTTACAACATAGTTACAGAAGGATTGTAACACACCGGATACATATTAACTAGCTTTTAACACAGAAAAAACACAAGCTAGTTATTTTTCTTGACAGGAAACACAGCTATTTTAGCCAAAGTTTCCTTAGTTGACAAAAAAAGTTTCAATAAAACAGAGTTGGGTTGCGGACAAATATTGCAAACTCATTATAATAATAACATATTTTTTAATAATTGCAAATTTATGTCGATACCTACAAAAGATGTGAGAAAATTTTGTCAAAATTAATCAAGTTTTGGATAATGTATTGATCTACTGTAATTGCAAAGCCAACATAGGAAATTTAAAAAGCACAAATTGGCAACTGTCGAAATATCAAGAATAACGTTGAAATTCGACATAAAATTATGAAAAAAAAGGCAACACACCGCATAGATGGTATTATGAGTTTGGAAAACAAAAAATACCAGGCAGGTGAAGCCTTATGATGAATATACCACTAAACGAGAAGGTTGGCAAGCA
>WRIE01000013.1 GCA_009782875.1 Eubacteriaceae bacterium
AAGATGGATTGTTGAAAGATCATTCGGATGGGCTGATAATTGCCGGAGGCTGTGGAAGGTTTGCGAAAGGCACTTGAGCACATTTTGTCAAATGTTTGTATTGTCATTTATTTCAGTTCTTTTAAGGAGATACTAAACATCCTCTAAGGCAGAGCTTGAAGGCAACGCCAATCAAGAGAAGTTGTGCTTAAGCAATTCTTAAAATAAAGGAGAGCAATTGAACTGCTTGCCAGCCAAAGCCACAGCCCACACTTAAAGTGGAGAGTTGTGGCTTTGATTTCAATAAAGCCATCATGGATTGTTTCCAGGCTTAAACCACTTGGGGCGCTGCGCCCGCCGCGCCACAACGCGGGAAAAAAACAAATCAAAACGGCTAAAAAAAAATTTCCCGGCAACCATTGCAACTTCTTTTCCAATATATAGTGTAATTCGTAGGCAATTGCGCCAGCCAATGCAAGCCAAGCCGCCCTTCAAATTTGATGCGTGGCTTGCCATATAGTGTACAATGCGTATAATTAAAATTGACACTAGCACATAGGAGTTGGTGGAAGTCAATGACCCGCCACTCAGCGCCTGATGCCGCTTGAAGCGGGGGCTTGTGCTGACTTGCGCTGAATTCTAGATGCAAGCCCTTGTCGGCTAGCCTAAGCACTTAGAGCGCTGCGTTGCCAAAGGATGTAGGCGCCTGCTGATGCTCCGCTAGTCTGCAGCTCTGCAGGTTATGGTTAAAAGCCTTGACCGGCATGGGCGGCGCTGCAACCATCCAAAACTTGGGACTACATTTGCGAAGTAGATTTGACTCTGGTAGCTGGGAGGCCTAAGGCATTGCACAGCTGCAGGCGGAGTGAACGCCTTCGCCATATCTTGGAAAAGGAGAGCGCGATTCCTCCCCCTCCTAGCTAGCTTGGGGTGGGGGTGTCCTCGCGCAAGATTAGATGAAAGAGTTTTTTAGCGAATTCAAAAAATTTGCAGTCAAAGGAAATGTGATCGACCTTGCTGTTGGGGTAATAATCGGCGCGTCTTTCCAAAGCGTTGTCACCTCATTTACTGACAACATACTCTCGCCCGTTATCGGGATAGCTGCAAAGCAAAACTTCGATGCGCTTTTTTTGCAAGTTGGTCCAGTTGTTATTAAATATGGCGCCTTTCTCAATAGTGTAGTGAACTTTTTGATAATGTCATTTGTTGTCTTCTTGTTCATCAAAAGCATCAACAAACTGGCTGCAATCGGTGAAAAGCCAAAAGAGCAGGAGCCAGCTAAGAGAAAGTGCCCGTATTGCTACGGGGATTTGCACACAGAGGCTACCCGTTGCCCTTCATGCACGTCGCTTCTGTAGGCAAGGAAGCATCAAGCCAAAATATCCCTTTTCGTTATTTCAAAAATATACAAGCAGACCTCAAGCTAAACTTGGATGCAAGCTTCATGATGTATCCTGCCGCCATGAAAGCGCCAGCTATTTGCGAACAGTCGATCCCTGGCTTTCAATTCCTGCTATTGGGTTTCCGATAACCTGCTTTTAAGTGTAAACTGCATGGCTATCATAGCGGATCCAAAGGGAAATAGGCAAATATGCGGGCGACCTCATAGCGGTTTTGCACACCCAATTGTTTGCATTGCTATGGAGGTTTATTTGATGATGAGAAATAAACCGTTGTTGTGGCAGCTCTTTGCTTTTTTGCATAGCAATCTGCTTGTTTCCTGCGCTAACGTTAGCGCACTCTCCGGAATATTCAGAGGATATGGATTTCATTGCCATTGTTGCCGCATCAAGCGGCCTTGTGCACAGCAATTGCTGAGGCGGCAACGGGGGACGTCAAAGATAGGAGGTTCGGAAGATGTTTGATGAAACAATTAAAGCCATTGAGTATTTTTGCAATGGGATGTACTGCTCACAAGCTGTGTTTGGGGCATTTTCTGAAAAGTATGGGCTTTCAAAAGACATAGCTTTCAATATCTCATGTGGACTAAACAGCGGCGCCAGGTGCGCAGACATTTGTGGGGCTGTTACAGGGGGGATTTTGGTTATCGGTTTGAAATACGGAGCTGACAAGCAAAAATGCAACAGAGAAACCGAATTGTTTATTCCGCGCTTTGTTGAGCAAAATGGCAGCAGCATGTGCCGAGACATTCTAGGTTGCGATATCACCACCACTGCCGGCAAACAAGCAGCGGCAGCTGGAAACCTATTCGGCACGGTTTGCCCGGAGTTGGTGGAAAACGCGGTTGATCTGCTTGCAGACATGGGCTATTAACACAAGCTAGGTTGGGCATCAAAAGGGCATAAAGAACAAGCTGAGGCCTAAAACTTGGCTAACAGGACAAGTGTTCTTAATGCAGCGAGGCTTGTTATAACTGCATGGGCTGTGTGTTGCTTCCACTTGATGACTTTGTACCTGGTCAAACCTCTATTGCGCGCTCAAATGTGTGGTTTAATGGATTTGGCAAACTAGACCATGCCTCAATCCCTGCGTCGTCCCCTATGTAGCTGGCATCCTGGCAGAAGGCACCACGCAGCAGCTTGAAAAGCTGCTCTATTTCCCGCCGGATTTTGTATGTCCCGTATCGGGAGCTCACGCCCATCAATGAAGTCCCCAAAACGATGATGCCGAACTTGGCCACGGGCTCTTTCGCTTCTGCAGGGATGTGCCTTAAATCCTTTCTGCGTCTAATCTCTTCTTTTTTCCACTTCAGTGTCGGATATCTCCGCCCGTTCCAAATAGCTTGCGAGCTCTTCACTGCGCAGCCTCTCATCCCTGTAGACAATAACGCAATAACCGACCCTCTCGATTTTATAGGCACAAACCGCCTGCCGTTGTATAAGAACATGTCCTCAAACTCGATGCCTGCCAGACCTGCCTCTTTTGTGTTCCTTTTCAGCGGCATGATGTAGCCAAAACCAGCCTCCAGGCTATCGCCGAAAATTCCAGAGGAGGTGTTCCCGTTGCCTCCAGGCAGGGTCGCCCTGGCGATGCCTGCTTCCTCGATTGTCAGCCTGAACGCTGCGGCATCTGGTATGTTGCGAGCGACATACCAGAAGAAAGCAGGCATCTGGTCCCCGCCTTAAAAGATGGATATGATACGGGCTTGGCTCAGCAGCGGAGGAGCTTGCTGTTTAGCGAATGCCCGGGAAGGACCCGGAATACTGCGCCCGTCGGCATTGGATCTCAAGACACCTACCTCGGGCGCAAGGACCTGAACGGCACGCTTGTGCCCAGCGAGGTTGCTGCCGACTTTAGCTTGAGCCTGGCATGCCCTGTTTTGCACGAGAATCGCCGTTGCCGCGATTTTGCCTTACGAGGTGCAAAAACATACCGCCGCTAAGAGCGAAAGCGGCGCGCTGTACACCGCCCGCCTTCCCGCTCCAGGTGCCCATCCATAAAGTGTGTATATTGGTAGTGCCTGTCCCATCCACAAAACACAAGCCGATCGGATAAAGCCGTTAGTGGATCCACTTCCAGTTCCAGGCGGCTTCGATGTTGTTGCCCAGGGAGCAGGATTGCTATAGTTTACCATGCATAAAAAGAGGTTATAGCTCACTAACATATTGCTTGGACTAGTAGTATGTGCTACATTAATGTTAATTGTACCATTTTACAAAGAGAGGATGCGCATGGCCAACAAGAAAAACACAAAACGAGCCTTAGCTGATTCTTTTTTAGAGTTGATAGACGACAAGCCGCTAGCTAAAATATCAGTTCTCGACATTGTTAAAAGATGCGGTGCAGGCCGCCAGACCTTTTATAACCATTTCCATGACAAATATGCGCTCATTGGTTGGATTTTCGCAACAGAGATTGATGAAGCGATAAAAAAGCATGGCCATAATGACCCCAAATCCACCTCAGAAGATATCCTGCGAATAATAAAGTCCCACAGCAAGCTCTTCATCGCGGTCGGAGAAGACGCGACTGTCCGGCAAAACTTTATTAAGATGTACCGGATACTATATACAATTCTTGACGCCTACTATTTGAGCCATGTCCAAGAGATTTTGGGCGCAGCTGAGATATCTGAAGAAGTCAAGTTTGCTGTAAACTATCATTGTTACGCCTTTAGCGGAACAATTAATGAATGGGTGCAGCAAGGATGCCCCGGGAGCGTTGAGAGAATTGCCCAACTGACAATACAATTCATGCCTGATATATTGCAGTCTTTTTATCCTCCCAATTTTTTGCTTTAACAAATCGTGCCAAAATTCCCCCTCCTCAAAACCCATGGAGAGTTTAGGCAGCGGGATGAACCGGCACAAACTTTCAGTTGCTGTAAAAATAGTTGCCGTCAAGTAAAACCTGTTCCTGTTGTGGCGCCCTAAAGGAAGATTCGCCTTTGCCGGAGCTGACCTATATCTAAGGTTGCCGCAATGTGTTGAACAAGGACGTGAATGCCGCCATCAACATCAAACAGGAAGCTATGCGGATGCATGCATTGACATAAAAATTCTTTGCATTGAACCAACCGTGGGACACGCGGGGATAGCTCGCTGATGCTGGCCGGCAAATAATGGCCTCGAACGAAAAGCCTCCACTTTGCACCTATTTAAATGCAGTGACGGCACTCCAAGTATACTTCTTAAGTTTGTCCTGGTAAAAAATACATTTGCAACTCGGACGGGCAAGAACGCAATTAATCTGTATTATACTTACAAATGCTACTCTCGCTAAAACAGCTTGGCTGCCCGCTTTTCACAATCGAGGAATGGATGCTCGAGTGCGGGCTTTCAATGGCGGAGATCGACAAGCTGCGCAGCAAAATGCTGGGACAGCAATAAAAAGGGAAAGCGTAAAACAAGGAGGCATAATATGGCAAGAACAGTACGCCCCAACCTGCCGATGAGGCTCGACGGCGCGCGCAATGTGCGCGACTTGGGCGGGTACCCGACAAAATACGGGACAAACACGGCCCTTGGCCAATTCCTGCGCGCCGACAACCCGTCCAAGCTCTCAGCCGACGACCTGCAGCGGCTGTACGACTACGGCGTGCGCCTGCAGATAGACTTCCGCTCCGACTCCGAGACGGAAAAGGCCCCAAGCTGCCTCAAAGGCTACAAGAACGTGGAGTTCACAAACCCCCAGATGCTGGATGACATCCACTCTGCCGACGGCTCGAAGGAAGTCAGGGTCACAGGCACTTTGGGGGAGATGTACTGCGACTTTTTAGACAACAAAAAGGGCGTGTACCTGAGGGTCTTGCGCGATGTTTTGCGCCACATGGACGACTGCGTGTTCTTCAACTGCACAGCGGGCAAGGACCGCACAGGGACTTTCGCGATGATACTGCTCAAGCTGGCGGGCGTTTCGGACGAGGATGTGGTCACCGACTACAAGATCACCGGCGACAATATTTGGCCTGACATGAAAGTGCTTGTGGAGCAGGCGAAGGCGGCAGGCCACGATATCGATCTCGACCTGGTGCAGTCCAACCCGAAACATATGGAGAAAGCCTTGGCGCACCTCAAGGCGGAGTACGGCACAATCGAGCATTGGCTCTCTATTGTCGGCCTTTCAGATGCCGAGATCAACACTCTGCGCGACAAGGTGCTGGGAAGGTTCTAGCTTTCGTGCAGATTGCGCATTGTTTGAATATTCAATGGATCCACAAAAGCTGGATGACAAATGGCTTAGCAAATAACAATTATAAAGGAGTGTTCCTATGTCAAGAACTGTAAGAGCAAGCCGACCCATCAAGTTGGACGGAGCGCGCAATGTCCGCGACTTGGGCGGGTACCCGACCAAGTACGGCATCAATACCGCTACGGGCCAGTTCCTTAGGGCGGATAACCCGTCCAAGCTCACCGAAGATGACCTCGACAGGCTCTACGGCTATGGCCTTAGGCTGCAAATCGACTTTCGCAGCCCCCAAGAAACAGAAAAAGACCCGAGCAAGCTCCAGGGCTTCAAGGACGTGGTTTTCACAAACCCGATAATGATCGACGATGTCCATTCCGCCGAAGGCGGCGCAGCCTCCCAACAAACCTTGGGGGAGATGTATATAAACTTTATTGACAACAAAAAGGATGTGTACCTGGGCGTCTTGAGGAACATCATTGAAAACCACATGGATGACTGCGTGTTCTTCAACTGCACAGCGGGCAAGGACCGCACAGGCACTTTTGCGATGATATTGCTGAAACTGGCAGGCTGCTCCGACGAAGTCGTTGTGGAAGACTACCAAGTGACAGGCGAGAACATCTGGCCAGACATGAAAGTTCTCATCGAGTACTACCGCGGCCTCGGCCACAACTTGGACGAGGACATGGTGAAATCCAACCCCGTGCACATGCAGCTGGTTCTGGGCCACCTGCGCGCCAAGTACGGCACAATCGAGGAATGGATGCTCGAGTGCGGGCTTTCAATGGCGCAGATCGACAAGCTGCGCAGCAAAATGCTGGGACAGCAATAAAAAGGGAAAGCGTAAAACAAGGAGGCATAATATGGCAAGAACAGTACGCCCCAACCTGCCGATGAGGCTCGACGGCGCGCGCAATGTGCGCGACTTGGGCGGGTACCCGACAAAATACGGGACAAACACGGCCCTTGGCCAATTCCTGCGCGCCGACAACCCGTCCAAGCTCTCAGCCGACGACCTGCAGCGGCTGTACGACTACGGCGTGCGCCTGCAGATAGACTTCCGCTCCGACTCCGAGACGGAAAAGGCCCCAAGCTGCCTCAAAGGCTACAAGAACGTGGAGTTCACAAACCCCCAGATGCTGGATGACATCCACTCTGCCGACGGCTCGAAGGAAGTCAGGGTCACAGGCACTTTGGGGGAGATGTACTGCGACTTTTTAGACAACAAAAAGGGCGTGTACCTGAGGGTCTTGCGCGATGTTTTGCGCCACATGGACGACTGCGTGTTCTTCAACTGCACAGCGGGCAAGGACCGCACAGGGACTTTCGCGATGATACTGCTCAAGCTGGCGGGCGTTTCGGACGAGGATGTGGTCACCGACTACAAGATCACCGGCGACAATATTTGGCCTGACATGAAAGTGCTTGTGGAGCAGGCGAAGGCGGCAGGCCACGATATCGATCTCGACCTGGTGCAGTCCAACCCGAAACATATGGAGAAAGCCTTGGCGCACCTCAAGGCGGAGTACGGCACAATCGAGCATTGGCTCTCTATTGTCGGCCTTTCAGATGCCGAGATCAACACTCTGCGCGACAAGGTGCTGGGAAGGTTCTAGCTTTATAAGCCCGTGCGCAAACTGGCTATGGGCTAAAAAATAGAGGCATAACCATATTCCTCTGAAGGAAGATTGCTTATGCCTCTATTGCGTTTTTCGAAACGTAGCATCCAAACCGCTCTTTTTTTGCATTTTCACTGCCTCCCATCGAAACACATTGCTCGGGCTAGGCTTTGGTCAATCCGATAGTCTGCATTAATGCATACTGGGTTATAGCATCAGTTTAGTGGGCCTAATGTTTGGGATAAATTCTATGTTTTGCCTCCGATCCATTGATATGTGAAGCTTTCGCCTGGCAATGCAATGCCTCCAACAGCAGCGGCAATCCCCTTTTCCTCCCAACCCTTGTTTCATTTCGTTATTTTCCATAGATTGTGAAGTGATAATTGTATAGCGAATAGCGCATTTCGAAAATAGCTTTGAAGCAATATTGGAATTGAGAAAAGCTTCGATTTGAGTGTAAAATGCGAAAAAAGCACAACGCAGGATGTGTTGAATATCTATTACCGTTAAAATACACCAGAAAAGTTTTATTGGCGCATTAATAGCGCACGGCAACCAATAAAAAGCGTGCAGAGCTTTATCCGGCTGGCATTGTTACGCAATAAAGGAGCAAAACTTCTGGCTTCATTGATGCAGTTTTGCTCTGGTCGACCACTTTAAAGCGCTAATACGGCTTGCACAATATTTCGTGGATCCGTGTGTCAAAAATACGGTTGGCATGGCTAGGGGCCATGACTATGGCTGTGTCATATCCCCTGCCGGTGCCAGCTATGGCGATTACTGGCTCGCCAGGCCTTAGAGCGCCTGCATCCATTGCCATTGCCCCTATCTCCACAACCACTTTAGCGCCTTGGCATATGACTTTCAGTGTCTGCGACATTATTTCAGCCGGATAGACACCTTTGAACTGGGCGCTCATTGCTCGCTCAACCCCGCTAAGGGAATGGGTCGAAGTCACTACCTTTGCCCCATATCCGGCAATCTTTTCCCTGTCTTCTTCTGTTATGGTGTTCTTCCCAGGCTCTGCAAACCCGAAGGCGTGAGTCACTACAACAACCGGGTTTGCAGCCCCTGCTTTCACTGCCTCCTCGCAAAGCAGGAGCGCCGATGCCCCAGTGGAGCTGGCTGCCAAAATCGGATAACCTGTCTCAATTGCTTTTTGTAGCGTGATCTCAATTGCCCTGCCAGTATTGCCCCTGCCTGGTTTCTCGAAAATTATCATCTGTGATTCTCCTTAATCTTATCTCTTAGTCGGGGATACCATGTGCAGCAAGGATGCCAGCACAAACAACCCAATAAATAAGTAAAAACCATATCCATATGTGATAGACAAACGTTGCGCAATGTCCTGCACGGCGCTGACGACCCATTCGCTTCCAAGGAATTGGCTTGCGAACTCGGTCGCCCCAGAAAACATTTCCTTGAGGTCTTCCCCAAACATTGTAGTGATAAGCTGCTCGGTAGTTGCCATCGACATATTAACTGCAAAATACATGCTTGCCGCAGCTACAATCGACATCACTGTCTTGAATACTTTCCCTTTCATGAAGCAAGCCACTAAAGCAACTACCCCTATAACAATCGGCACATACAACATTAAGGTGGAATCTGAGACCACCAGCCTGCCTTCGTTAATGAGCGTATTTTGAAAGGTAGTGTCATAAACCAAGTGGCTGGTAAGGCGCATTGTAAGTATCGGCATGACGAGCGCGGCAGCGATAGCCGCAATGGATAAAAGGGCGCATATTGCTACAAAATGTTGTCTTTTCATCTAATCTTGCGCGAGGACGCCCGCCTCAAGCTCGTTTGGCGGCGGGGGAATCGCGCTCTCCTTTTCCAAGATATGGCGAAGGCGTTGCCCTCCGCCTGTAGCTGTGCAATGCCTTAAGCCTCCCAACTACCAGAGTCAAATCCACTTCGCCAATGTAGCCACAAGATTTTGGATGGTTGCAGCGCCGCTGCCCTTAAAGGCTTATAACCATAAACCGGAGTGTTGTAGACTAGCGGGCATCCGCAGGCGCATATATATTCTTGGGCAACGTAGCGCTCTAAGCGCTTAGGCTAGCCGACAAGGGCTTGCATCTGGATTTTCAGCGCAAGCCCCCGCTTCAAGCGCCATCAGGCGCTAAGTAGCGGGTTATTGACCGTCTATAGTCTCCTTTATCAGCTTAATATAAAGAATCAAACACATTGATTTTACCAAATCAAACGCGTTGTTAAAACAACTGCTTAAAATTAGGCATGGCAACACCCCATAGATGCAGCCAGATTTTAAAATAGCAGTCATTTTGAGCCAAAATCCTGTTGTTTAGATATATGAAAAGCGCTAACATTAATTCAGTGAAGGCTAATAACAATAGGCAACATCAATAGTGTTTTTTAATAGGCGTTTTAAAATGCCAATAGCCAACGGAAGGATGGCAACAATATATGGATATGCAAAAATTGACGCAAAAATCAGCTGAGGCGGTGTCATCAGCGCAATTCAATGCCATGGAGCGCTCAAACCAGCAGCTTGAGGCTGAGCATCTTTTGTTTGCGCTAATTGGGCAAGAAGGCGGCATAGTCGGCCGTTTGCTTGCGCGCATGGGCATAGACACGGCAAAGGCGCTCTCCCTCTTAGATGCGCTAATTGGGCGCCTTCCCAAAGTTTCTGGCTCCGGCGCTGGGCAAGGGGGCCTGTACGCATCGCCTGCGCTTGATAGGATACTGTCCCAGGCAGAAAAAGCAAGCTCCCTGATGGGAGATGATTTCATTTCAACCGAGCATTTGATGCTAGGTTTTTTCGAGGAGCCTGAAAAAAAGATTTCAGAATTCTTTTCGCAAATAGGGCTAGCAAAAGACCCTTTCATAGCGGCCTTAAAAGAGCTGCGCTCACATGCCAGGGCTACGACAGACAACCCAGAGCAGACATACGAGGCCCTCGAGAAATTCGGGTATGACTTGCTGGACAAAGTCCGCCAAAACAAGCAGGACCCAGTAATCGGCAGGGATGACGATATCCGCAACTTGGTGCGCATACTCTCGCGCAAAACAAAAAACAACCCCGTGTTGATTGGGGAGCCAGGGGTAGGCAAAACGGCTATTGTGGAAGGCTTGGCTATCCGCATAGTAAACGGGGATGTCCCAGAAGGGCTGAAAAGCAAGAGCATCTATGCTTTAGACATGGGCTCCCTTGTGGCAGGCGCAAAATACAGGGGGGATTTTGAAGAGCGGATGCGGGCTGTGCTTGCTGAAATCAAGCATAGCGAGGGGCAGATCATCTTGTTTATTGACGAATTGCACCTGATCGTTGGCGCAGGCAGGGCAGAAGGGGCAATGGACGCTGGGAACCTGCTCAAGCCCATGCTTGCCAGGGGGGAGCTGCACTGCATCGGGGCTACCACACTTGACGAGTACCGCAATTATATCGAAAAGGATGCAGCGCTTGAGCGCAGGTTCCAGCCCATACTCGTCCGGGAGCCAAATATTGAGGAGACTATTGAAATCTTAAGGGGGCTCAAGGAGAGGTATGAGGTCTTCCACGGGGTGCAGATTACTGACGGGGCGCTTGTCGCCGCGGCAGAGCTTTCCGAGCGCCACATCACTGACCGCTTTTTACCGGACAAAGCAATCGACCTAATAGACGAATCATGCGCAATGATCAAGACCGAGCTAGATTCTATGCCTTTGGAGCTTGATATGACAGCAAGGAGAATCATGGGCCTTGAGATAAAACAGGCTGCCCTTGACGGTGAGAAAACCGATGCTGCACAAGACGAGCTGGCAGCCACCTCACAGGAGCTGGCGTCCACTAGGGAAGAGTTCGCGTCAATGAAAGCCCAGTGGGACTCAGAGAAAGCCCTGATAAACAACATCCAAAGGATTAAAGAGGATATTGAGAAGACCAACGCCGCTATAGAAGCTGCGGAGCGCAGCTACAACTTGGCAGAGGTCGCCCGGCTCAGATACGGGGTTTTGCCTGGCTTGGGGGAAGGCTTGGCTAACGCGGAGGCAGCCAAAGAGCAGGGCCCTAAAGCTGTCTATTTAAAGGACACAGTCACTGAGGCGGAAATAGCCATTGTGTTGGCGAAGTGGACGGGAATACCAGCCGCAAAGCTATTGGAGGCTGAAAGGGCAAAGCTGCTGAATCTGGAATATGAGCTTCGAAAAAAGATTATTGGCCAAGATGAAGCGGTGAAGTCGGTAGCCGAGGCGATAATACGCTCAAGGGCGGGAGTCGCCGACCCTGGCAAGCCGGTTGGCTCGTTCATGTTTCTGGGGCCAACTGGAGTTGGAAAAACCGAGCTTTCAAAATGCCTCGCTGAATACCTTTTTGACAGTTCCCGCAACATGGTGCGCCTGGACATGTCTGAATACATGGAAAAACACACAGCGTCCCGGATGATCGGCGCCCCTCCGGGTTATATTGGATATGGGGAGGGCGGGCAATTGACAGAGCCAGTAAGGCGAAACCCGCACTGCCTGGTCCTCTTGGACGAGATAGAAAAAGCGCACCCAGAGGTGATAAATCTATTGCTCCAAATCCTTGACGACGGCCGAATAACTGATTCGACCGGAGCCATGGTTGATTTCAGAAACACTATGCTAATCATGACATCCAACCTTGGTTCAGAGTTTTTGAGCGAGGGGTTCACACAAAACGGCGAAATCCTGCCAAGGGCAAAGTCGGCAATCGATACCCTGCTGCGCTCGCATTTCAAGCCTGAGTTCCTAAATAGGCTGGACGAGATAGTTGTTTTCAAGCCACTGTCCCCCACAGACATTGCTACAGTCGCCGAGCTAATGGTAGACGAACTGTCTACAAGGCTAAAAGCGCAGAATGTTTCTTTATATGTCAGCCGCGCCGCTATGTCCCTAATAGCAAGAGAGGGCTATGACCCTGAATACGGGGCGAGGCTTCTAAAGCGCTTTGTGCAGAAAAATGTCGAAACGTTAATCGCCCGGGAATTGATATCAGGGCAAATTGCGCCTACAAGCAAAGTGGTTGTCGACGTGAGCCACGGAGAGTTGGCTGCATATGTCCAAGCAGTTATTGAGTGATGGAATTTTGTCTTATTTCGATAAATAGGCAGGAGCTGTAAACGTTTGCGTGCTGTTTCCGCATTGCCGAACACTGTTTTTCGAGCAAAGCATTCCCGGAAAACAAATAGTTCATGCAACCATTTATCACATATTTAAGCTAAAATGGCTGTTATTTCCCAAATTTCTCCCTGCAGAAATAGCTGGATTAACATTGTGCTGTTCAATATCTAGGCTAAAAATGCCTGGCAGCGTAATCTTGTCCATAATGCCAATTACTGTGGCAATATGCATTATGTATAATGTAGTGCAATAAAAGGCTTCTGTTTGGCTTGCGATAGCGATAATTTTAGCTAAGTCATAGAATTGTCGAAAAAAGGCGTTTTGCGCAGGGTTGGTAACTATTGGTTTCACTATATTTGATCAAAACGGCAATTTGCCATGATTAGCTTCTTATTCGATAAGTACAAACTTTATTATAGATATAATTGTTTAGTCCAATTGCATGCCGTATGCCAGTAAAAGAAATTCTATGTTTAGTTTATACATTTATTTTGCTGCCAGACAGTCTTCTATTTTCCCTATACAATGAAATTAACAGTTTGTGTCAAAGTGTGGACGCTGTTAGACGTTTAACAGTCATAGCAATCTATAATTCATCTAACAAAAAAATGGGGAGAATTGAAAACTAATTGACTTATTACTTGATTTTTAGAAATAGCAAAGTATAATGAGATGTGCAAGGAGAATAATATATATGGATAAAATGAATAAAACGCGCCAACTTATTCTTAATGTATCGAAGAATATTTTTTTAGAGAATGGTTATTCTTCAACAACTTTTCAGATGATCGCAGATGAGGCGAACATTTCTAAAACATCCATAAATTACTACTACGCACGCAAGCAAGACATTTCCAATGAGATATTGTCGAATTACATTAAACAATGCAGAGAATTTGTCGCAAGCAACAGGGAATTCAACGAGCTAATGGCATTCATGCTCACCCTTGTGGTCTTTTTTAAATCAATGCTGTCGACACCAGCCTCCTCTGGCTTTTTTTATGACCTTATAAAGCGAAACACTGCAGACAATAGCCCGCATTCAGACATACAAAGCTATTTCCTGCCTATCATATACCAGCTAAACTTAGTTGTCTCGCCAGCTGAGCTTGAACTAAAAAAAATCTCGATTTATGGAGCGACCAACGAGCTCTCGCTCAATTACCTGACAAGCCAGCTTGAAATATCAGAAAACCAATTCATATCGGCTGTACTGCACTCTATTTTAAGCATACTCAAAACTCCTGCTTCCATAATTGGGCCTTATATAAATTCTGCATTGAATATTTATGAGACCTTTGACCAAAATGAGCTTCCCGTATTCTAACAACAAGGTGGATCAATGAGAAAAATCAACAAAACTCAGGCAAAGATCATTGCAGCTTCAAAAGAAGAATACGCGCTTAACGGGTACTCATCCACCTCGTTCCAAGCGATTGCTGAGCGAAGCGGCACTTCAAAAAGCTTGATCAACTACTATTTCCCAAAAAAACAGGACATATTGGTGACTGCCTTGGGCATCCACTTGGAGGAGATCTCCGATTATGTCTCTAGTTTGAAGAAGTACGACTCCCTCATGCGCTTTTTCTTGGTAAGGGTAATTTACTACCAATCCTTCAGGGAAGACAAGACATGGGTTGAATTTGATGATGATATCCAAGAGCGCACTGAAAAGGACTTGAACACTTACAGGAACCATTTCCCGCTCTTTGAGAGCATTGCAGAGGAATTCCCTGTGAACTTGGACAAAGACGAGCTCTTTGTCCGATCGATAGCCATTTACGGATTAACCAGGCAGCTTGTCGCATCTTTCCTTCGAGGGGAGCTTGACATCACCTATGAGCAAATGATAGAGCAAATGCTTTGGGACACCTCATGCATGCTCCAGCTCAACAACTACACAGTGTATAACTACATGGGCAGGATCTGGGAGGAATATGAAAGCTTAGAGCGAAAAGAATTCTTGTTTTTCAACCCTTGAGCTTTCCAACAGCCATTGGCTTAAAAGCAATGGCTGTTTTTTTATTTGCGCCGCCCCTTTGCCGCCCTCTATTAGGGCAAGTTCCAATGTGGTATAATGACAAGGCAATGTTTAGAGAAAAATTTGGTATTTTTGCATGGTTTGGCTATATATCAAGCTTCAAGGACAGGGCAGGTATGATCCGTGAAGCAGGGTTTGACTCAACAAGCATTTGGTTTGGGCCCGAGTTCAGCCAATTTGATGGCGACTATAGAAAAAATGCTGAAATAGCAGCCATGGCAGGCCTCCAAGTCGATTCTGCCCATCTCCCATACTACGGCTCGTCGCTGCTTTGGCAAAGAAGCCGGGAAGCTGGCGATTTTGCGGCTAATATCGCCAGCGCAATCAGAAACGCAGGCGATTTGGGGATAAGCTGTGTTGTCTTGCACCCCCACGATGTGGGTATTCATCCATCATCTTACGGCACAGCCCTTGCAGCCCACTTGAGGCTGGCTGAGGCGGCTTGCGCCGCAGGAGTCAAGCTGGCTATCGAGAACCTTGACAAGCCTGGCGTGACCGCCCGGCTAATAAATGACATCAACTCCGAGGATGTGGGGTTGTGCTTTGACACGGGGCATAGCAACCTTACCGGGGAATGGGAAATTCTCCTTGCCCAAAACAAAGGCCGGATGTTTTCACTGCATGCCCACGACAATGATGGAAATGAGGATGCGCATCTGCTGCCTTTTGAAGGAACTGTGGATTGGGCAGCAACAACATCCGCTATCGAGGCTGCCGGCTATAGCGGGCATTTCATGCTCGAATCAATGAAGCCATATCCAGACAATAGCCCAATGCCAGAGAGCGCCCAAATTTACTTGGCAAGGGCGCTCGAAAGCGCCAAACGGGCAGTGCAGCCAAGCGCTGCTTTTTTAACGGAGGATTCTTAGTTTATGTTTTGCCACTTGCATGTCCACACAAACTATTCGCTCCTTGACGGTTTTTCCAGCATACCAAGCCTTGTTGGCAGAGTTAAAGAGCTTGGCATGGAAGCAGTCGCCATCACAGACCATGGCGTGATGTTTGGAGTCATCGATTTCTATAAAGAATGCGTAGCCAACGGGATAAAACCGATACTTGGCAGCGAAGTCTATGTCGCTGAAAGAAGGATGCAAGACAAAGACTCAAAAGAGGACTGGTCCTACTACCATCTCGTGCTCCTAGCCGAGAATGACATAGGCTACCATAACTTGGTGAAAATCGTGTCCCAAGGCTATGTGGAAGGGTTTTATAGAAAGCCCAGGGTCGATGAGGCTTTGCTTCGAGAACACTCAAAAGGCATTATAGCCCTCACAGGCTGCATTGGGGGCAAGATTCCCCAAAGGCTCCTTGTGGGCAGGGAGGAAGAAGCCAGGGAAGAGCTGTTGCTCCTTGCCGATATTTTTGGCAAAGACAACCTCTTTGTCGAGCTCCAGGACCACCAGATGGATGAAGAGCGCAGGGTAATGCCGCAATTGGCAAGTTTGGCGGCCCAAGAAGGCATTGGCCTGGTAGTCACCAACGATTCGCATTATACCATGCAATCAGACGCCGCCGCCCATGAAGTGCTTTTGTGTGTGCAGACAGCCACAAACCTTGATGACCCGAAGCGGATGGCTTTCAACAATGACTCTTACTATGTCAAAACAGAAGAGGAGATGAGGGCGCTATTTCCACATATTCCAGATGCGGTAGAAAACACAAACCTGATTGCAACAAGGTGCAATGTGGAAATTGAGTTCCACAACTACCATTTGCCAAAGTACGCCGCCCCTGAGGGCAAAGACAAAGGGGAGCTGCTTGCCCAGTTGTGCAAGGAGGGCCTTCTAAGCAAGTATGGGGCCAGCACCCCCGCCCTCGAGGAGAGGTTGGCATATGAGCTCGGAGTCATAGACAGCATGGGCTTCAACGACTACTTCTTGATCGTATGGGACTTTATAAAATACGCCAAAGACAATGGCATCCCTGTAGGGCCTGGCAGGGGAAGCGCAGTTGGCAGCCTCGCTTCATACTGCCTTGGGATAACTGAAGTGGACCCGATTGCGTACAACCTGATTTTTGAGCGCTTTTTGAACAGCCAGCGAGTGTCGATGCCTGATATTGACATCGACTTTTGCTACGAGAAACGCCAGCTTGTAATAGAGTACGTCATTAGCAAATATGGGGATTCAAACGTCTCCCAAATCATAACATTTGGAACATTTGGAGCGAAAAATGCAATTCGCGACGTTGGCAGAAGCTTGTGCATGAGCTATGCCGAGTGCGACAAAGTCGCCAAAGAAGTCCCCAACAAACCGGGGACCTCCATCGACAGCGCCATTGAGGAAAACCCGGAGCTCAAGCGAATGATCGAGGAAGACGAGCGGATAGCGCGCCTCATCGAGGTCAGCAAGGCGATCGAAGGCGCTCCCAGGCACGCCTCCACCCACGCCGCAGGGGTTGTGATCACTGACGAGCCCACCAGCGAGTATGTGCCTTTGTACTTGAATGACGGCAATATCGCAACACAATTCTCGATGAACACCATCGAAGAGCTGGGCTTGCTGAAAGTGGACTTTTTAGGACTTAGGACATTGACGGTAATCGCAGACACTATCGAAAATGTTAAACGGTCCCAAGGCATTGATGTCTGTGTCGACGCCACAAAAATCACTTTCAAAGACCCCAGTGTCTACGCTTTGATTTCAAGGGGGGACACTTTAGGCGTATTCCAGCTTGAGGGCTCTGGGATGCGCGGGTTCATGCAGAATTTGAAGCCTGACACTTTTGAGGACATAATAGCAGGCATTGCGCTTTACCGGCCAGGCCCGATGCAATATATCTCGGATTATATAGCAAATAAAAACGACCCTTCAAAGATAAGGTACTTGGACAACAAGCTTGCGCCGATATTGGATGTGACTTACGGATGCATGATCTACCAAGAGCAGGTCATGCAGCTGGTCCGGGACTTGGCAGGCTTTTCCATGGGCGACAGCGACAATGTCAGGCGGGCGATGAGCAAGAAAAAAGAAGCTGAAATGGTCAAGGAGCGCCAAAGATTTGTTTATGGCGATGAATCCACAGGGGTCATAGGGGCGATCGCCAACGGCGTCAGCGAACAAGCCGCCAATATGATCTACGACCAGATGATGGATTTCGCAAGCTACGCCTTCAACAAGTCCCATGCAGCTGCATATGCAGTCATCTCATACCAGACAGCCTATTTGAAAGCATACTACCCCGTTGAGTTTATGGCTGCCCTCCTCACAAGCATCATAGGGGACGACACAAAAGTCAGCAAATACGTGGGGCACTTGAGGGAAAAGGGTATAAAACTCTTAAGCCCGGATATCAACGAGTCCTACCAAAGCTTCACAGTTGCTGGCGGCATGGTCCGCTATGGGCTATTGGCAGTGAAAGGCCTTGGGGAAAACGCGGTCGAAGAGATTTTGGCTGCCAGGGAAAAAGGCGGCTCCTTCACAAGCTTTTCAGATTTCACCCAACGGCTTCCTTTTGCGTCTTTGAACAAACGAGGCGTTGAAGGCCTTGTGAAGAGTGGCGCTTTTGATTCGCTTGGCTATGCCAGGCGGGCGCTTATGGTCTCTTTCGGGGCTATAATCGATTCTGAAATGAAGAAGCGCAAGCAAAACCTTGAAGGGCAACTCAGCTTTTTTGACATGCTAGGCGCCGAGGACGGGCAACCAATCCAAGCAGGCGGATCAAATGAGCCAAGCCCTTTGCCAGAGTATCCGCTGGAGGAGTTGCTGTTCTTCGAGAAAGAAGCCCTCGGTTTGTACATCTCAGGGCATCCGCTGCAAAAATACGAGGAAACGCTTTCACAATGCCTGGCATCCATAGAATTGAATCCAGGGGATGAGGATAGGGAGCTTGTGGACGGGCAAAACGCGATTGTGGGCGGAGTAGTCATAGCGGCAAAACAAGTGAGCACAAAATCCAGCCAGATAATGGCGTTCCTGTCCATGGAAGACATGCTGGGGGCATTTGAGGTAGTAGTCTTCCCGGCATTGTATGAAAAATCCATCACGCTGCTTAAAAAAGACATTCCCTTGGTTGTGTACGGCAAGATATCTATCAAGGACGAGACTGCTTCTATTGTCGCCTCCAGCATAGCCAGCTTAGACGACCAGCCAGCTGCCGCGAAACTTTTGAAATCAGCCAAAGCCAAACAAGCTGCCACACCCATGGAAAACAAGGCTAGAAGCCAAACAAAAGGGGACAACGCAAAAAAAGGGGCGCCCCGCCCGCCAAAAGAGGCTAATAATGAAAAACCGGTTTCAGAAGCGGCAAATGCCGGGAAACTAGAGCCCGCTTACGCAGTAATAGAAATCAACAAGCCTACTGTCGGCATGCTTAACGAAATACGTGCCATAATTTCATCATCCCCAGGCCATGTCAGGGTTGTCTTGCATGATATCTATACCGGCAAGAAGTTTATTGCAGGTGAATCATTTGGGATTGACGCTGGAAGCCAAGCAATGTCGCAATTGCAGCAAACAGTCGGCAAAGAGGCGGTGAGGCTTGTGGACGCTGCAGGTAAAGCCATGTGATGTGAAATCATATCACATAATTGTACCTTTTCTACATTTTTTAAACAAACAGTTTAACAATTTGCTCCATTGTGGTAATATGTCATTAATTGCATTAATTTATCAGTTGCTTAAAAAAAGCGTGACCTATGGTGGAGATTTGATGGCAGAAAAATACCTTACTATCAAAATACTTGGAAACGATTACAGAGTGGTCTCCGGAGATGACGGCGATATGGTAGCCTCAATTGCCGGATATGTCGATAGCATGATCAAACGGACAAAAGAATTAAACCCGACAATTACCAATTCCGGGGCAGCAGTTTTGACATCGCTGAATATTTGCGAAGAGATGTTTAAACTAAAGGAAGAGATTGAAGTTTACAGAGAACGCGACGAGGAGTACAATGCGCTTTTAGGTTACAAAGACAAGCTTGTGAGCGCGTTGAGCGAGCTGCGTGAAAACAGCGCAAAACGCAATGCGCTGCAAAGGAGCAATGAGCGTATAAAAGGCGAAAATACAAACCTGTCAGAGGAGCTTGCAAAGTCGAAAAGCCAGATAGGC
Organism: Eubacteriaceae bacterium; assembly: GCA_009782875.1. GTDB lineage: Bacteria > Bacillota > Clostridia > Eubacteriales > Anaerofustaceae > WRIE01. The sequence continues at coordinate 19,366 of WRIE01000013.1, forward strand.
AAACTCGAATCCGAATTGGAGAAGTTGCGCCAAGACGCCATTGAGATGCAAGACAAGCTCCTTGAAAACCAAATTGAGCTAGTCAGGGCGAGAAAGAACATCCTGGATATGGGCGAGCCCTCTAAAGCTATGGCGCCTAAGCAAACTTCATAGAATCCCATGTCAAATAACGAAACCAGAAAAAAAAATCTCCAATTAGGCATCAATCAATACGTCCTTTAGCCAATGGAGATTTTTTATTGCAACAGTGCTGCAGCATAGTTTTAGGATCGCTATAGGTCTTCACCATCTCTTTCTATGGCTATTTCCCATCGAAGAAGCTGGCGCGCTTAAAAATTAAGCTGCTAATCAACATTGGGATTGAGAATTTGAATCTACAACTTGGCAAAATATCGAGCCGTGTATTTTTAGCGCCTGTTTAGCATTCTGCCTGCTTCTAGGTTTTCTTTGCCAAGAATACTGTCCCAGTGTTTTTTATCCATAACTTTATTTTGATTTTCAAAACTTTCAAGTGAATCCTAATCGCCGCGCGGTTATCGCCCATGCAATGGAGCGCAAATGCAACATCTCCATATGATAAGGCAGTGTCCGGGTGCACTTCTCCAAATGCCTTTATTTTAATTTCCAATGCCTTTTTATGCATGCTGAGCATGGTGTGATGGTCGCCTGTGTGATAGGATGCAGAGCCAACGTTCGCATAGGATGAGGCTGTATCTAGGTGCTCTTCGCCCAATGCCTTTATGCGGATATCCAATGCCATTTGGTGCATTTCAAGCGCAGTGTAATAGTCTCCCTTGCGAAGGTGTGCAGAGCCTAGGTTTCCATAGGATATGGCTGTATCCGGATGCCCTTCTCCCACCGCCTTTGTTTTGATTTCCAAAGCCTTCTTGTGCATTTCAAGCGCCCTGTCATAGTCTCCCTTGTGAAAGTATGCGGAACCTATATTGTTGTAGGACACGGCAGTGTCTGGATGGCCTTCGCCAAATGCCGCTAAAAGAATATGTAAAGACTTTTGGTGCATTTCAAGCGCCCTGTCGTAATCTCCCTTGCCAGAGTATGCGGAGCCAATATTGCTATAGGTTACGGCAGTGTCTGGATGGCCTTCGCCAAATGCGGCAAAAAAAATATCCAAGGACTTTTGGTGCATTTCAAGCGCCCTGTCGTAATCTCCCTTGCCAGAGTATGCGGAGCCTATGTTGCCGTATGACGCTGCAGTGTCTGGATGGCCTTCGCCAAATTCGGCTTTAAAAATATCCAGAGACTTTTGGTGCATTTCAAGCGCCCTGTCAAAGTCTCCCTTGCCGGAGTATGCAGAGCCTATGTTGTTGTAGGATGCGGCAGTATCCGGATGCTCTTCGCCCAATGCCTTTGCTTTGATTTCCGATGCCTTTTGAAGCATGCGAAGAGCTCTGTCATAATCTCCCTTTTGAAAGTATGCAGCCCCTATATCGCTGTAGGATGCGGCAGTATCCAAATGCTCTTCACCCAACTCCTCTATTTTTGTTTCCAAATCCTTTTGGCGCATTTCAATCATGGTGTCATAGTCTTCATTGTATCCAGAGCCTACGCCACTGTACGTCCCAACAGAATCGCTTACCTTGGAAAGCGCGGTTTCGCCTGAGAGGATATGGGCAAGCTTCTCTGTTTGTCCGCGGATTTCGCCATTCATCTGATCTGCTGGCATCCACCCGGTTTGCGCTCCACCCGAATATTGGCAAGCCTCTATGCTTTGGATTCCAGACTCATCCATTGATCCAACATAAAATGCAGGAACAACATCATTATTCTGTATGAGGCAGCCCGCAGCTAGCTGCAATACCCCATCATAGGCTTCAATCCCGCCCATATGCCCGTCCCCGCAAAGGTACAGGCTTATGTTGTTCTCCAAAAAAATAGCCCGCAAGCGCGCCTGGTCCGCGCGCCTAAGAGCATCGAGGCGGTGGTGGCCAAGAGCAATGCCAGGAAGCAGAGTATTTATGCCATCGAGAGCTTGGCTAAAGTGCTTATGCCCTACAACAAGATTTCCGTGGTCTCTGCCTAAGCCTCCAGCTATAGCAGTGTTCAAATAGGCGATGTTATACAAGCCTTCATACTCGCGCACAAAGTGGAGTTGCCTGAACAACACATCGCCAGTCCAGACAGTGTTTTGTAGATTGTCTGACACAAGCTTGAAAAAACTAAACCTGTTAGCCAAATAATCTATACTAGCAACTTTTTTTGGATATTCGAATTCGCCGTTGTGGAGAATCTCGCCTGCAAAACTGCCATTATACTGTTTTAGAATTAGCTTGATTGTCTTTTTAGCCTTGTCGTTTAGGTCCATGAAGCTTTCTTTAGTTTTTCCTGCAGCTGCCCATACGGCAGTGTCCCATCTGTCAAGATCATGGTTTCCCGGCACGATGTGGATATTGTTTAGGCCAACTCCTGCCAAACTTGCAATCTCAACTAGCTGGTCAGCTGCAGACTGCGCATCAGCTTCTGCAGTGTCCCGCCTCCGGTTTGATGCGAAACGGAAGTCGCCAGTGTAGAAAACATGATCCACAGAAATATTTTTTTCGATATACGTTTTTAGGTCTTTTATGAGATTCGATGTATTATAACTAACCTGCTTTGAACTGATATTAAAGTCGGACAAATGCAGCCATTTCAATATGATCACCCCAACCGTTTTATAGCTTCGCCTTTCTTGATCGGTATAATTACTATTTTTACATCCAATATAGCATGTTATGCAAGACATCCTGACAATATATGAAGCGGCTATTTTCCAGTGCGCCTTTTGCCCGGCACGCCGCTTGTTTTTACTTTAGGAAACGGCGTATCAACCATCCCTTGTCCACATCATATTCCCAAGTTCAGAGGATCTTTAAAATGGATATATAACACACAAATCCAAGCGCCATAAGCAGCACTATGCCTAGCCTGGGTTTAGCAATCGCCACCATCCCTTTTAGCCGTTTCGCTCTCGCAATCCTTAAAGGATTCAGCAGGCTGTTATCACCGGAAGGGGCTGAATGTGCGGACTAATTGCTTTCACGCACATCATATTGCAGTTGCGCTTGCAGCGCTATGCGTGTCAATGCGTGCCAATGAACATCCTAGTCTCCCATATCGATTATGCATTGCTAAATATAAACCGCTAGTTTAAGCGATAAATTGCTTGATTCACTCCAAAAACATGTATAATAAAATCATATTATACATATTGGAGAGCTAGCTATGGCATCGCTTGTCTACCTAAAGAATAAAGCGAACGGGACGACATATGTATACGAAAACATTTCAACGTGGAACAAAGAAAAGAAGCGTTGCGACACAAAGCGCAAACTGGTTGGCAAGCTGGATCCTGATAGCGGGAAGGTCGTGCCCTGCAATCCCCGGGGCAGGCCAAGGAAAGAAGGCACAGAAGCCCCCCATGCCAGTGTGATAGCCACAGGGCCAAGCCTGCTGCTTGGCCAAGCCTCAGAGAGCCTTGGCTTGCCGGCCATGCTCAAAGAGGCTTTTGGCAGCGAGCCAGCTTCCAAGATCCTCACTTGCGCATACTTCCTGGTGTGCGAGGGCAAGGCTCTTAGCCATGCCAGAGCATGGAGCGCCGCGAACGCTCACCCATATGGCGGGGTTTTGTCAAACCAGCGCATCAGCGAGCTGCTGTGCTGCATAACCAACGAAAGGCAGCTGCATTTTTTCTCTTTGTGGGCAAAGGCGCGTTGCGAAATCGAGCGCATGGTCCCCGGGATCATAAATGTCTCCTGCCGCAGCGCTATAATCGAGCATGCGGGGTTTGGATACATCCGCGGCCATGAAAAAATGCCACAGGCAGACTTGCTGCTGCTGGTTGGCGGGCTGAGCGGCATGCCAATATTATATGAAGCGCTCGACTGCGCTGTCAAAGACGCGGGCGCGTTGGAGAATGCGCTTGAAGCAATCGCCTGGATAGGGGCCATGAGCCCCCTTGTGATTTTGGACAGGGCTTTTTATAGCGAAAAGGCCCTGGACAGCCTTTGCTCGGAGCGCTTGAAGTTCATATTGGGAGCATCTTTTGCAGCACAATGGCCAAACGAGCTTGTGGCAAAGGTTAGGGGCAGCATAGAGGGCTATTCCAATTTCCACAGCATCGGGGACTACAGCTTTTTTGCCGTTACTGACAATGCCAAATGGAAGGGTGGGCGCTGCTACAGCCATGTCTATTATGACAGCCAGCAGGCGGCAGCCGAGTATGCAGCTTTCCTCGTGCAGCTCGATATCTTGCGCGCGGAGCTTGAGGCCGGAGCCAGCGCCGGAGCCAAGGAAGAGTACAGCAAATACTTCGAGGTGAAAGACACGCCAAAACGCGGGCGGCGCGTCACTGTGCGCCAGGAAGAGGTAGAAGCTTTCAAAGAGAACAGGGCGGGCTTCTTTGTGGTTATATCGAATGCTATCAGGGACCCGGTCCAGGCTTTGAAGCTGTACAGGGAGAAAGATGTGGCCGCAGAAAACTTCGGCAACCTTGAAAATGGACTGGACATGGAAGGCTTGCGGGCGCCCAGCTGCGATGCTATGCCAGGCCTCCTGTTTATCCAGTTCATAGCCCAGATACTCTACTCCGCCCTAAGCGTGGCCATGGAGGAGTCAAAACTGGACGGGAAGTACACATTGCCAGAGTTGGTGGGGGAGCTGAAAACAATCAGCGAGGTCAAGCTGAGCGGCAAGAAAAAGCCGGTCAACACAAAACTGACGAAATCGCAACGCGAGATCCTGTCTGCTTTTGGGGTGAACCTGCAAGCTTATGTATAATTAAGGCATAACTATAGGGGAACGCTAATATCTATTCCCAACAAGCAGCCAAAACCTTTCGTGTTGGATGTTGCTGCAAATCCCCAAGCAGCTGCATTGGCTTTAATTCCGGCTTTGAAAATCCAAGGTTGGCCGCGCGCTAACTGCTGTGCCAGGTTGGCAGCTGGCTAAATGGGCAGCCGGATTATATCTTGTTAGCCGCTGTCTTGCGCAGTTGAGCGCAGAGGTTTTTTGAATCGTATAAGACAAGCCTGCGCAAATATATTGAAACAGCGAGCAAACACGCATGAACAGAGAAAAGCGGTTGCCCGCATCATCAAGGATAATGGAAAGCTTGCCCAAAAGGAAAGCCCGGAGGATTGTGCGCTTCCAGCCAACCTTCCAGTGGCGGGCAATGCGCATTTGCATAAAATCGCCGCTAAAGCAGGCAAGCAGCCTGGATAACGGGCCAATCAGCAAACACAAATCCTGCATGTGGCATAGGGCAGAAAAGCACATGCAGGCCTGCCAATGGAGTGTAAGTAAACGCCTCTTGCAATATTCTGTTAAAACATCAAAAATCTTGGCAAAAAACCATGTCGAGGATCGTAGGACGCCAGCCGTTTGCACCGTCAAGAAGTAAGTGTTTCAAAGACGCATTTATTTCAACTGTTAAAAATAGCTTCATGTTATAATAAAACCAGAAAAAGCCCACTTGCATTGAGGTGGCAAATATATATGGGAAACACAAAATCCAGGCTTGATATCGCCCTCCTCGAGAAGGGGTTGGTGGAGAGCAGGGAAAAGGCAAAGGCGATGATAATGGCCGGCGAAACATTTGTGAACGGCCAGCCAGCAACCAAAGCAGGCATTATGGTCAATGCCGATGACGAGATCGTGGTGAGGAAGAAAACACCTGAGTTTGCCAGCAGGGGAGGGCTCAAGCTGCAAAAGGCGCTTGAGCTGTTTTGCATTTCTGTAGATGGCGCGCTTTGCATGGACATAGGCGCATCGACTGGCGGGTTCACCGACTGTTTGCTCAAACATGGCGCAAAGCGTGTATGGGCAATCGATGTCGGCTATGGCCAACTGGCATACAAGCTCAGGACTGACGAAAGGGTAGTGTGCCTCGAAAGGACTAACTTTAGGCATATGCCCTTTGAGGCAGTCGGCTCGAAGGTGGGTTTTGCCTCTATGGATGTCTCATTTATCTCTGCCGCAAAGCTGGCAGGGAATCTCATACAATTCCTTGACAGCAGCTCTAAACTGGTTGTGCTCGTCAAGCCCCAATTTGAAGGCAAAAGAGAGTACGTGGGCAAAAACGGGGTTGTGTCGTCACTAGAATTCCATGGGAAGATTTTGGCGGATTACTTGGTCCAAATGGATGGGCTGGGGTATAGCATTGAAGGGTTGTCCCATTCCCCCATCAAAGGCCCAAAAGGAAATATCGAGTTTTTGGCGTATCATGCAATTGGGGGGCAAAATGGTTTGCGCGCCATGGACCTAGCCATGGACGCTGCGCAGAAAGCGCATGGGGATCTCAATGTATAACATTGCAGTTTTGGCCAACGAAATGAAGCCTTCCAACATAGTTTTGGCTAGGCATATCTGTGAGTATTTAGCGTTGCGGGGCTGCAAGTCGGCAGTCAGAGGGATTCTAACCGAATCGCTGGATTTTGGCGGCTTGTCTTGGGACAATGTCGTATCATGCGAAGCCTGTATTGTGATAGGCGGAGACGGCACTTTGCTCCGGGCGCATAAGCTCGTGTCGCCCCATGGGGTGCCCCTATTGGGGATCAATACCGGCACTATGGGCTTTTTAGCGGATGTCGAGCCGGATTGCTGGCGCCAACGCCTTTCGACGCTGCTCTCTGGAGACTTTTACATCGAAGAGAGGGCTATGGTCAGGGCGATGATAGGCGGCAAAGAATATGACGCGCTCAATGACATATCAATAAAACACTTCAATGAAGCAGGGGTAGGCATTTTTAAAGTGTACTCCGGCAACGAGCTCATAGCGCATTATTCTGCCGATGGCGTCCTTGTCGTCGCGCCCACAGGCTCGACAGCCTATTCCCTGTCAGCTGGCGGCCCTATTGTCAACCCAGCATGCAAGGTGATGATCATACAACCGCTCAACCCCCATTCCTTCAACAACCGGGCGGTCATAGTCGACTTGAGCGAGGAGATCAGGGTAAGTTTTGACATTGACAAAACCCTTGTATCTGTTGACGGGCAACGTGTGCGCGCCGAAGGCATAGACATTGTGTCTGTGCGCGAGAGCCCTGAAAAGGCGCGTTTTATAAAATTCAGCGACTATAGCTTTTACAAGCTATTGTTTGAGAAAATAAAAAACAATCAAATTGTTTGAAAGGAGGACTATCTTGAAAATTGACCGACATGCGAAGATCATTGAGCTGATAAGCTCCCACGCTGTAGAAACCCAAGAAGAGCTGACAGAGCTGTTATGCGCAGAGGGATTCAATGTCACCCAAGCTACTGTGTCCAGGGATATAAGGGAGCTGAAGCTTATCAAAGCGCTGGGCGACACTGGGACATACACATATGCTGTCTACGAGTCAGATGGCTCCCTCCTTGACGCAAGGATCGTCGATGTTTTCAAATCGGCAGTGTTGTCAATTGACTACGCCACACACTTTGTATGTGTAAACACTATAACCGGGATGGCAAGCGCAGCGGCTGTCGCCATCGACTCTTTGAAGAACCCAGACATAATTGGAAGCGTTGCCGGCGATGACACAGTGTTTGTGATGCTGAGAAATAATGAGCAAGCCGAAAGGCTGGTCTTGGCATTTAAAAATATGCTCAAGAAAGCTGATAAAACCTGATGCTCGAATCACTAGAAATACAAGACTATGCGATAATCGATAAACTATCCATCAACTTTTATGAAGGCTTGAATGTCCTTACAGGAGAGACTGGCGCAGGCAAATCCATCATTGTCGGCGCCCTTGGGCTAGCCCTCGGTGCCAGGGCTTCAGCGTCAATGGTCAGGGCAGGATGCCAAAAAGCGAGTATCCAGGCAGTCTTTTTCCTAGGCTCCGGCTCAGGGGGCCTGGATGATGCGGCCAATGAGCTTGGTATCGACATATCTGAGGGGACCCTTGTTGTCCGCAGGGAAGTGTTTGCCAACGGGAAATCTGTCGCCAGGGCAAATGATTCAGCAATAACAACAAACAGCTTGAAATTATTGGCGTCATTCCTTGTAGATTTGCATGGCCAACACGAGCACCAACGCCTTTTGGACGAGCGTTTCCACCTGGCTTGCCTTGATGAGCTGGCATTTGCCGTTTATGGGTCCGGAAACTTGCTGGATGGTGTTGCCGTATCCCATGCCAAGCTTTCAGCAGCCACAAAAGCTTACAAAACTGCGAAGAGCGATATCGACCAAGCAAAGCTTTCCCTTGAGGAGAACCGCAGGCTCCTCTCAGAGCTTGAGCAAGCTAGGCTCACGCCAGGCATGGATGACGAGATAGAATCGCGCATACGCACGATTTCTTCCGCCGAAAAGCTCAACGAGCTCATAGATGGCGCATATGGGCTTTCCTACGCCTCAGCCAGGAGCGCTATCGAGCTTTTGACGCCGGCAATCCAGATGGTTGAAAAAGCGATGGAAATCGACGAAAAGCTCTCTGGCATATATAAAAGCTTGGAAGAGGCCCATATCCTTGTCCAAGACGCCAGCGAGGGGATGAGGGACTACCTGTCTGTTTTGGAATACGAGCCTGGCGAAATGGAGAGGCTCCAAACAACCCTCTCACAGATCAACTCTTTAAAGCGCAAGCACCAAGGCACCTTGGAAGACTTGATCAACCTCTCTGAAAGCCTTGCGGCCAAGATTGCCTTGGCAAGCGCTGACGAGTTTGCCCTTGCTGAAGCCGAAGAGGCCCTGAATGACGCGCAAACCGAATATAGCCGGCTGGCTGGCGAATTGAGCGCGGTGCGAAATGAAGCCGCCCAATCCCTTTCAAGCTCTGTCGAGGAAATCCTCGCAGATTTGTCTATGCCAAACGCACGTTTCCAAGTAGAGCTGGGCGCCCTTCCAAACCCTTCCCCCAACGGCATGGACTCCGCCAAGTTCCAAGTGAGCCTCAACATGGGCCAGCCTCCAAGGCCTTTGGCAAAAACCGCTTCAGGAGGCGAAATTTCCCGTATTATGCTTGCTCTAAAATCTATCCTTGCCGCCACTGATGATGTAGGCACGCTGGTGTTTGACGAGATTGACACTGGAGTCAGCGGGCGCACTGCCCAATCAGTCGCCCAACATATGCAAGGCCTCGCATCCACCCGCCAAGTCATTTGCATAACACACTTGCCACAAATTGCAGCGATGGCAGACAGCCATTACTTGATAGAAAAAGGTGATGGGATAAGCCAGCCGTTATGCTTTTTGTCACAGCTTGACGAGAAAGGCCGCATAGACGAGCTGGCAAGGATAATCGGCGGCGCGCAGCTCACTGACGCGACATTGGGGCATGCCAGCGACCTTATCGGACAAGCAAGCGCTTTTAAGCAACGCGCTTAGCCTATATTTATCACGAAAGGACGGCACAATTGCTATATGGAAAATAAAAACTTGGCCCAAATCTCCAGTTTTGCTGTCAACCATGACGCGCTCCTTAAAGGGGTCTACTTGAGCAGGCTGGATTCATATAGAGGATGCGAGGTAGCCACCTTCGATATAAGGATGAAACTCCCCAACAAAGGCTCATACCTAGATACAGCAACCGCCCATGCAATTGAGCATTTAGGCGCAACCTATTTGCGGAGCCTTGAGGGCTTTAGCGAGCGGGTAGTCTACTTCGGGCCCATGGGATGCCGCACAGGTTTTTACCTGGCCATTTTTGGCAATGAGCCTGTCAGGGCAATTGGCGAGGTCCTTGTGGGCATGTTCGCTTTCATCGCAGGCTTTGAAGGAAAGATACCCGGCCAGAGCCCCATCGAGTGCGGTAATTACCTGGATTTGTCCCTTAGCGGAGCAAAGGCTGAAGCTGAATCCTACCTGAATGTTCTTTCCTCTTTGTCTGAGGCCAACACCAACTATCCGCCACTTGAAGGCGGCGGCATAAGAAATGCCTACCAGCGTATTTGACATAATCGGTCCTGTGATGGTGGGGCCCTCCTCTTCCCACACATTGGGCGCAGCCCGGCTTGGGTCATTTGCCAGGGAGTTCGCGTCTGAAAAGATACACAAGGCGAAGATCACCCTCTACGGGTCTTTCGCGGAGACATACAAAGGGCATATGACCGATGTCGCTATCATAGGCGGGTTGATAGGGCTACGCTATGATGACGAGCAGTTGGCGGGCGCAAAAGAGCTGGCGGGACAAATGGGGTTTGACTACGAGATAGTGGCGGACAACACCCCCTACTACCAAGGCAACACTGCAAAATTCGAGCTGCTCTTAGACGATGGCTCTATCCACACGATTGTCGCAGACTCTATTGGCGCCGGCCTTGTAAACATCAATGAGATCGATGGGATGTATGTTGATATTTCCGGCGAGTATTGCTCTTTGGTGACCGTCCACGCCGACGTTGCAGGCATGGCTGCGTCAATCACCGCAGTCCTGGCGGAGCGGGCGATAAATATCGCTTTCTTAAAGATCTACCGGGAGGAGAGGAATAAGAGGGCGATGCTTGTGGCGCAGACAGACGAGGACATCAACGAAGACATACTATCAAAAATCAAAGGCATTAAAGGCGTCGGGGACGCTTACATCGTAGGCAAACTAAGGTAGGCGGCGGTTATGGTTATTAAAACTTCCAAAGGCCTTTTAGAATTATGCGAGCTTAGGTCGTGCTCCCTATCGGATCTGCTAATCGAGTACGAGGCGGAAAACTCCATGTCGAGCGCCCAGCAGGCTATCTCCAAAATGAAGGATATTTATGGCATTATGGAAGAGTCGGCTGTAAAAGCGCAAGAAAGCAACCAAGGCCTTTCACTACGGATTATGGAGAACGACTCTGCAAAAATACATGCGGCGATTGAAGCCGGGAGGGTTAAAACATCGCCTTTGCTTGCAAACGCCATATGCTTTTCCATGTCTGTGAGCGCAGTGAACGCATCAATGGGCAGGATCGTGGCTTGCCCCACTGCAGGCTCTTGCGGCGTCCTGCCAGGTGTGCTCCTGTCATTGGTCAAGGATGGGAAAACCACAAGGGAAGCGGCGGGCAAATCACTGTTCAACGCTGCAGGCATAGGCATCCTGATTTCAGAGAACGCCACACTGGCAGGGGCAGTGGGCGGATGCCAAGCAGAAATTGGCAGCGCATGCGCAATGGCTGCCTCCGCCGCTTGCGAGTGTTTGGGAGGAAGCCCAATTGAATGCATCAACGCTGCTGCTTTTGCATTGAAAGGGCTATTGGGCCTTGTATGCGACCCCGTCGCGGGTTTGGTTGAAACCCCATGCTCAAAGAGGAACGCTTTGGCTTGCTGCATGGCTTTTGGCGCTGCCGAGATGGCATTGTGCGGCATTGAGAGCACGATCCCGTTTGACGAGGTGATATCTGCTATGGCGGCAATCAGCCTTGAAATGCCTGTCTCGTTGAAGGAGACAGCAAGAGGGGGGCTGGCCGCTACAAAAACTGCCAAGGAGCTGGAAAAGAAGATATTTGGCTGACAAAGCACATTCCATGCTAATTTGGCAAAAATTGGCTAGCCACCTTATTCCATTCATCGGCTCAAACAATATAAACAATAACCGTGCTAGGCAGCCATTTGGATTTTTCGCCCATTGACCTTTTGCTAACCAAGGGCAGCAGCGCTTGACATTTTTCTTGCCAAAAAATCTCAATGATTTTGTAGGATTTCCAATATTTGCAATGATACTTTTTGAAACCCTTCCCCTGAAATTCGACAAACACGTTGCAAATGCCCTATAAATATCGGCCTGGCACATCTAAAACTCGATATCCGTCCAGATATAAGCTATGCCAGCTTGAAATGTGCAAATATTTGGCGCTTCCATGTAACCATTTTGCTGCTTTTTTTACCAGTTCATAGCTTTGGCTCATTAAAGCTCGATCCAAGTCTTGAAAACTGCGAAGTAATTATCGTATAATCACCTTGCTGGTATAAAAATGGGGTGGTTTTTGATTGAGCGACCAGGTGATCTATAGGCACGAAATTAAATATCTCTTGTCGGTTCCAGAGCATTTAAGGCTGAAAAGCGTCATATCCGGCCTTTTAGAGACAGACGGCCACGTAGACGCTGATGGCGGGTATTCGCTCAAAAGCCTTTATTTTGACGATGTGAAAAACACTGATTTCTTTACAAAACTCGCCGGTCTTGAGGAGCGTAAAAAATACAGGATACGCTTGTATAACTCTGACACAAGTTTTATACGAATGGAAAAAAAAGTAAAAATAAACGATGTTTCATACAAGCTTTCGGCGCCCATTGACCTAGATATGGCAATGTCAGCCGCCATGGGCAGGATAGAGCCTATGAGGTCTTCCAAACACAGCCTGCTAAGGGAGATTTTCCTGTATGACAGGCATTATGTGCTGCGGCCATGCGTAATTACCTCTTACCGCCGGGAGCCATTCATCTATAGGCCGGGCAATGTGCGCATCACCTTTGACTACGACTTGAGGGCCATGCTGGATCCAATGGATTTGTTTAACCCGGAAGCTGTAGGCATCCCTGCAATAGCCCCGGGCCAACGGATCTTGGAAGTGAAATATGATGGTTTTCTGCCGTCTTTCATACAAAAAGCATTGAGCAACTCTAATGCCCAGCTAATGGCAATTTCAAAATTTGCATTATGCAGGCGGTTCAAGCAACTAAATGACTGGGAGGTGATGTGATTTTGAATATAATAGAAATGATGCAAAAAAGCATTTACGACCAATACATAGCCACAAACGCAGGGATCACTGTCGAACTGCTGCTTTTTGCGCTGGTAATAAGCACATTGTTGCTTGTCTTCATCGTAGTGATTTATAAATTCACGTATAGAGGCGCAGTATATAGCTCGACGTACTCTGTGTCCCTTGTCCTGACAGGTCTAGTGCTGACAGTTGTCATACTGCCAATAAGCTCAAACTTGGGTTTGTCGTTGGCGACTGGAGGGTCGCTTTCGATGGTGCGTTTCCGGACAGCTGTCAAGGACCCGAGGGATGTGGCGTTTATGTTTTGGACTATTGGCGCAAGTGTGACCTGTGGAGCAGGATTTTACCTGATTGCGATTTCCGGCACTGCTTTTATTGCAATTGTGATGGTGGCCATGTATTTGGTGCAGTCAAAACTGATCACAAGCGAGCCAGTCATTGCAGTCCTGCGCCTTGACCCCGCAGCAAACGTCGACAAAGTCAAAGCAGCTTTCAACAAGGATATTGAAGTCAGGTCGGCAGTTTATACTGAGCACTATATTGAGATAACCGCAGAATTGTCCCGGATTCCAAGCAACGATCTGCTCAGGCGCCTAAAAGGGATGGCTGAGGTGCGCAACATGTCCTTTGTAAAATACAACGGGGACTTCGCTTTATAGCTATGCACAAAAATAAAACCACAACAGCGATAGCCCTGTTATCCTGCAGTGTGCTCGGTATTGTGCTTATGCTCTTCGCGGGGCCAAGAAAACTGCCTGACAGTATTGTGGTCAATGAAGTGCTGCTTGATAATGGCAGCGTTTTTATGGGGGCAAACAAAGAATACTATACATGGGTTGAGCTGAAGAACACAACCAGCTCGCCTGCAAGCCTTGCCGGCTGTTATTTGAGCGACAGCCCAAGAAGCTCCAACCGGCATGCATTCGGCGATATAATGTTAGGGCCGGGAGATATCCTGCTGGTTTATGGCTCTGGCTTGGGCAGCCAAGGCCCTGCCGGCGAAGTGCATACAACTTTTAGGATCACTTCAAAAACAAAGCAGATACTTTTGTATGGGCCTTCTGGCAAACTGATATCAAAGCTATACTTGCCAAAAGTCCCAAAAGACATTTCATATGGCCGCTCTTCAAATGGCATTACAGGTTTTTTTCTTGATACTACGCCAGGATATGAGAACTCAGCCCAGCAATTCGCATCGATAGCCAAAATTGGCAAGGCGGCGACAGGGGAGTCGCCAATAGTCATCAATGAGATAGCTCCCAAAAGACAAAATGCAATTTACGATGAGCGCGGGATTTTCCCTGACTATATCGAGCTTTACAACCGCTCAGACGAGGACATTGACCTTGAAGGCTACTTCTTGGCAGACAGGGACAGGACTGCTGCAAAATACAGGCTGAAAAAGATGGTCGTGCCCGCAAACGGGTACCTGCTCTTGTTCGCCTCCGGCTACACTGAATCGACCAACGAGGCGTATATACACCTCCCTTTCAAAATAGCCCCTGGGGAGACAGTCGCGCTGTTTATGCCTGATGGAAGCTTAGTGGACTCAGTCGTAGCCCCTGCCACCTCGCCCAATGTCACATTTGGGAGGAGTTTAGACGACCCGAACAAATGGGTGTTCTCCGCATATCCCACACCGGGGGCAGAAAACTCCCCCCATGGGTTTGACACAAACCAGGAAGCGGAGAAGTACAAAAACTCCCCTCTTGTCATTAGCGAGGTACTGCCCTCCAATACCAGCTATATGGAAACCCCAAGCGGGGATTTTGAGGACTTGATAGAAATCCACAACCGCTCAGATGCTGATATCAGCCTGGGCGGCTGGTTTTTAAGCGACACAAGCAAGGACTACCATATTTGGGCCTTTCCAAACGACTTGGTGTTGGAAGCGGGCGGGTATTTGGTTGTCATGGCCAGCGGCAAGGACGGCTACGACTCTGCAGGCAACTTGCATGCTGCCTTCAAATTAAGAAAAGACAACGAAAAGGTCTATTTGTCAAATGGGCCAATGATCGCAGATTTGATTCAATATGGAAAGATGAGGAACAACATCTCTTTTGGGCTGGCAGACCCTGATGACAGGACCAGCTTGGTCTACTTCGCGGAACCAACGCTTGGGAAAGCCAATGACACAGCTGAAACTTACATCGGTTTTGCCTTGCCGGTTGAAGCATCCCGCAAAAGCGGAGTCTATGACTCCCCATTTTCCATTGAGCTCTCATGCGCCCAATCATCAAACGAGATCCACTATACCATTGACGCATCCAAGCCGGATAAAAACTCGCCATTGTACACAAGCCCTATCCAAATTGAAAAAAACACGACAATACGGGCTGCCTCTTTCAGGGAAGGCTCGCTGCCCTCTGATGACACCGTCGCCACTTATGTCTTTGACAAAGACACCCATGGCTTTCCTGTTTTTTTCCTTACAGCTGACAATAGCGATCTATTTGGCAATTCTGGCGTATACCACGCGCCCATCGGGTCGCGCTTTAGGGTGCCGGGCCACATTGAGCTTGTTGAAGAAAATGGCGGGGGCTTCTCCGAGGATATAATGTTTCGCAGGCACGGAACCATGTCAGCCTTGAACCCGCAAAAGTCTTTTGCGCTTTATTTCCGGGAAAGGGCAGGGAAAACTTCCTTGACCTATGATTTGTTCCCCGGCGACTCGTACAAGGTCACAAACTTCCGCTCATTTCTTTTGCGCACCAGCGGCAATGATTGGGCCGACTTAAAATGCAAAGACGCTTTTGCCACTACTTTTGCCCGCGACAGCGGCATGAAGGTGCAAATACAGGCCAACAGGCCTGCAATAGTGTATGTCAACGGGCAATACTGGGGAATGTATAACATCAGAGACCAGGCAAACGAGCATTATCTGGCATCCCACTATGGGGCTGACCCAGACAATGTCGATATCATCAGTTTTGGCCATGGCATCCACGAGGGAGACTACAACGAATACAACAAACTCTTGGATTTTGTGCAAAACAGGAATTTAAACGACCCGGATGTTTACAGGCAACTCGAGTCGATGATGGATATCGACAATTATATCGACACCAGTTTATGCCATATCTATTATGGCAATTTCGACACAGTGAACTTCAAATGGTGGAGGGAGCGCACAGAAGGCGCCAAATGGCAATGGATATTGTATGACTTGGACTATGCCTTCTATCTCCCAAACCAAAACAACCTTGCGCTATTGACTGACCCCCAGGGCCATGGAGTAGACAAGCTGTTTTCGTCAGATCTGATCTACAATCTGATGAAATCCACAGCATTCAGGGAACGTTTTCTAGAGAGGATAGGGATGTTTTGGGACAGCGCCTTTGACAGCGACAAGATACTGGCCAGCTTCCAAGCAGCCTATGACAAAAGGAAGGCAGAACTGCCTGACAATTTCAAACGGTGGGATATCACCCAAAAGCACCATGCGGCAGAAGTCGCCGAGTTTGACGACTTTTTAAGGCGCAGGCCAGAGCTGTTCAAAACCCATGTGAAAAACTATTTCAAACTGTCCAGTGAAGAAGTGGAGAGGCTGATGCCAAAACAAAACATTACACACCCCAAGCTAGAAGCTATAACGTGGTGAAAAGCTAATGGGGTATTTGATTGAGGAAGTCGAATCCGGGTCTCTGGCAGAAAGCGCTGGCTTAAAGGCAGGCTTTTCAGTTTTGGCCCTCAACGGAAAGGCAGAATTCGACATCCTCGACTATTTGGATGCGAGCGGATCAAAACTGGTGTCCATCCAAGCCGAAGACAATGGCCGGGTATTCGAGGTCACACTTGAAAATGACTTCAGCGCGCCTGTCGGGATCGTGTTCGGCTCGCCAACAGTCGACCAAGTGCGTGCCTGCAGCAACAACTGCCAATTTTGTTTCATAGCCCAATTGCCCAAGGGGCTGAGGGAGGGTCTTTACTTCAAGGATGACGATTATAGATTGTCATTTATCCAAGGCAACTATGTGACGCTGACAAACGCGTCTAGTCCAGACCTGAGGCGCATAATTGACCTGGGCCTCTCACCTGTGAATGTATCTGTGCATTGCATTGACCCGCAGATCCGCAGCTTGCTTATGGGAAATAAAAATGCGGGCTTGATCGCAAGCCAGATAGATGAGCTAGCCTCGGCTGGCATCATGCTGAATATCCAGCTTGTTTTGTGCCATGGCATTAATGATGGCGAAATTCTGCACTCGACACTTGATTGGATGCTAGGGCGCATAGACTCCATTGAGAGCCTGTCTTGCGTTCCAGTGCGCCTTGGCCAGCCAACGGGCGATTTGGGCATGGGCGCGCGTTTTTCCGCAGCCGGCGCTATGGCTGTAATAGAAGCGATTAATAAATACCGGGCTTTAGCAAAGGAAAAAAACTCCCGGGGCGTCTTTTGCGCATCAGACGAATTTTACATCATAGCAGGGGAAGATTTCCCGCAAGACAGCTATTACGAAGCCTATAGCCAGTATGAGAACGGGGTGGGCATGGCGCGCTCGTTTATAGACGATTTTGAATTCTGTTTGGAAAACTTGGCTGCCCCGATGCCGCAAGCTTATGCCCATGTCGCGACAGGGGCGTTTGGCGCATCCTTTATGCCGGATTTGTTTAGCAAGCTTTGGAAAGCAAGCTCAAATAAGGTAAAATTTGAAACAGTGTGTGTACAAAATGATTTTTTTGGAAATGATGTTGGCGCAAGCGGCCTGATGTGCCTTGATGATATTCTAAAAGCAACCCGTGCAGCCAGGAATATAAATGAGTTGGTTATTCCATCCAACACATTAAACGCTGATGGTTTTTTCCTTGACGGGCCATCTTTCGGGGATGCCTTATCCATTTTTTGCCGCATGGGCATTCGCTTGTGGCGCGCGTCAAATGCGGAAGAGCTTTTTAAGATAGCACGAAAGATCAGTGGCTAATGGGCCGATAAGGCAGGGATTGGTTGGGGATTTGGTGTGCATCTGGAACTGTCGCGCAAACACGAGAAGAGAATAAAGAAAGGGATATGTCAAAACAAGCAATGTTGCAAAACTCGAACAAGGCTAATCCACAAAAGCACCGAAAAGAGTGGCTAAGCCATATCCGCCAAGTGAGCAACAAAGATAGTGAAAACCAAGCCAACCGGATTGTTAAGGATGGCCTAGATTCCAATAGCATGATGAAAAAACGCCTGCAAAGCTGGTGGCCAACAAGAGTTCGGCACTTCTAGGGGCTGCCAAGCGAGCTCCAATATAGCGCCTTGCACTTGAGGCCAGCAATATCCACCTTTGAGAAATTGCTGGCATGTGCCGTGAGGTTTTGAAGAAATTAAAACCTCACGGCAAAACCGGGCGAGATGGACAAGAAGCAGGCTTTCGCAGGCTTGTTAAAGAGTTATTAAGTTTTGACAACGGAAAAGAATAAAATTGGCTAAACCATATATCGCTCTTGTAGGGCGCCCAAACACAGGGAAATCAACCTTGTTCAACAGGCTTGCCAAGAGCAGGATTTCAATAGTCGACAACAAGCCCGGAGTGACCAGGGACCGTATAATCGCGGAGGCAGAATGGCTCGGCAACTATTTTTTCATCATTGACACTGGGGGCATAGAGCTTGATTCGAAAGACGAAATACCGGTCCAAATGAAACGCCAGGCTCAGCTGGCTATTGATATGGCAGACGTTGTCGTGTTTATTGTTGACAGCCGCTCAGGGCTTCTTACAGGGGATATCGAGATAGCCGAAATGATCAGGCGCAGGGCAAAGTCTTTTGTTCTTGCAGTCAATAAAATCGACGACCCGACTTCACGCATCCGCGCAAGTGAATTCTATGCGCTATCCTTGGGCGAGCCATATCCCATCTCAGCAGAGCACGGGCTGGGGATTGGAGATTTGCTTGACGCGGTATTGAAAAAATGCCCGCCAAACACCCTTGGCGAAGGCGCAGAGAATATAAAAAGCATAGCTGTGGTGGGCAAGCCAAATGTGGGCAAATCCACACTAGTCAACACCCTTGCAGGGGAGGAGAGGATGATCGTCTCCAACATCCCCGGGACAACCAGGGACGCAGTAGACTCGTTTTTCACCTACCATGGCGAGCAATACAAGATTATTGACACAGCAGGATTAAAAAAACGTAGCCGCATATATGGCAACATCGAATTCTACGCGTCAGTGCGGGCGGCCAAGGCAATAGAGTCGTCAGATGTGTGCCTTTTGATGATAGATGCCCAGCAAGGAGTCACTGAACAAGACACAAAGATCGCCTCAATGGTCGCTTCCCAGCAAAAGGCGCTGGTAATCGTTATGAACAAGTGGGATTTGGTTGAAAAGCAAACCAACACTATGGCAAAAATGGGCCAAGACACACTTAGGGCGCTGCACTTTGTCTCTTATGCCCAGGTCGTGTTCATCTCTGCGATCGAAAAACGGAGGCTGGACAAGCTGATGCCGGCTGTGAACGCTGCATTGCAAGAGTACTCAAAACGGGTCAATACGGGATTGTTGAATGACGCGCTGTCAAAGGCACATGCAATGTCTCCGCCGCCTTCAAAGAAAGGCAACAGGCTGCGGATTTTTTATTCGTCCCAAGTTGGCGTCAAACCGCCAACGTTTGTGTTGTTTGTCAATGACAAATCTTTGGCATCCACATCCTACACTAGATATCTTGAAGGGAAGATCCGCTCTGCTTTTGGTTTTTCTGGATCGCCCATCAAGATCACATACAAAAACAGGGGAGAGAATTAAGATGCCATATGACGGCCTGGCAACATGGGCTATATCAAAAGAGCTTTCAGGGCTCTTGACCGGATCAAAAATAATCAAGATACACCAGCCTTTGCCAACAGAGGCAAACATTTTATTCTCCAACAGAGGGCAAAACATGCTAGCAATCAGCATTGACCCATCTAATGCCCGGGCGCATTTAAGCTCCCTAAAACAGGACAACCCGGCAAATGCGCCGGGGTTTTGTATGTCGCTTAGAAAGAGGCTGTTGGGGGGCTTGGTCAAGAAAGTCTCCCAAGTGGGATTTGACAGGATTATCGAGATCCAAGTGGAATCGCTGGCAGAAGGCGGGGTATTAGCCCGATACGCCTTGATGGTGGAGATAATGGGAAGGCATTCGAACCTGGTGCTAGTGGATTCGCAATCGGGCATGATAGTCGACTCGATGAAGCGGGTGCCTCACGAGAAGAGCTCGGTGCGCCCGATATTGCCAGGTTTGGCATACTTTGCGCCGCCAAACCCAAAACTCGACCCGTTCTCTTTCGGGATTAAAGAAGCTGCCATGATGATGGGCTTTTCAGGGGAGCAAGACTGCGCCAAGCTGCTCTCGAGTGTCTTTTCTGGAGTTTCGAGGCAGCTGGGCGGCGAGCTGAGTTTGTCATGGGTGGACCAGGATGATTTCCAAGAGGGCGCAAAAATAGTGCAAAGCTACTTTGCGTCAATTGAGCCTAGCCCAGGCGTCTATATGCAAAATGGGATAGCCAAGGATTTTTCTGCAGTAAAGTACAGCATCGCTGGCGCTGAGTTCGTACCGTCCGCCTCGGCTAATGAGGCTGCAGACGACTTCTATAAAGAGAAGACAAAAAACAAAGTCGTTAGCGTCCGCCATTCAGAACTTATAAAAAAACTCAACAACGCCATATCCCGCGAGAAGAGAAAGCTGGATATCCGCAAAAAAGAATATGAGGCGGCTTTGGGCTTTGAAGAGCATAATATGCGCGGCAACCTGCTGATCTCAAATCTGGGATCATTCAAAAAAGGAGACGCCTATGTGGATGTGGAAGATTATTACGGTTTTTTCGTCCCCATGGGGGAGATAGCCAGAATCCCTGTCCAACCAAATCTGTCGCCTTCACAAAACGCCCAGCGTTGTTTCAAACTCTACAACAAGGCCAAAACAGCACTTGCGGTGTTGAATGGGCTGATTGAGGATTGCGAAAACGAGATTTACTTTTTGTCCAGCCAAGCTTACTATCTCTCGCAAGCAGCAAATTTGGCAGAGGCTGAGGAACTGATAAGCGACTTGGAAAAACATGGGCTGGTAAAAACGAAAAAGCAGCAAAAAAAACAGCAAAAAAAACAATCGCTTTCGCCCCTGCCAATCCTCCATGAGACTTCTGATGGTTTTACCATGCTCATCGGCCGCAATGACAGGCAAAACGAGCAGCTTGCGCTTAGAGATGCCTCAAAAGACGACATATGGCTCCATGCCAAAAACCTGCCTGGATCCCACGTGCTTCTAAAAACAATCCATGGGACAGCAAGCGAGCAAGCGATAACTGAAGCTGCCGAAGCGGCTGCCCACTATTCATCGGCGCGGGATGACAGCCAGGTGGCTGTTGACTATACCCAAGCCAAAAATTTGCGCAAGCCACCTGCATCTGCCAGGGGAAAAGTAATTTACCATGTCTACAAAACCGCTTATGTGAAGCCGCAAAAACCGCAAAACTAAACTGGCGCCAAAAGCAGCAAAGGCAGGCAAAAGGAATTATTATGCCTGCCTTTGAGTATAATCATAATAACCATATGGCCGGGCCAAGGACACGCAAAAGAAACTAAAAAAGGGCGGAAGAACCGCCCTTTATGTAAAGTCGCCTATAGCCAAAATATGAACAAGCCGCCTTTTTTATTGTTTGAGACCCGGTCAACCACTTTGATGATCCTGTTCTTTGTGTCGTCATTTATTGACGACAGCTTTTGCACAATATTGTCAGTAAGCATGTCTGAAAGCTTCCTGCCGAATATTTCGGTTTGCCATAGTTCTTGTTGGGAACCTTCATATTGGGCAAGAATCCTGTTGTAGAAATTCTCGCACTCGGCTTCCGACCCAATTGACGGGGAAATCTCCGACTCGATTTCGCTCGACAGGATATGCAGCGCAGTTGCGTCAGCTTTGAGCTTTATGCCATACTTTCCAGCCTCGTTGGTCATTTCAGGCTCTGAGAGCCTTAGGTCCTCGAAGGTCGGGTACACAATGCCATATCCTGTGGCGTAAGCAGTAGAAAGCGCGCCGTTAAACCGGTCGTATTTTTTCTTTGTCTGCAGCAGCTCTGTAAGCATCGAGAAAAGATCCGTCTCGTTTTTGAGGTTGATATCGTTCTCTTCGCTCATGATCTTATAGAAAACTGTATTATCAATAGCTATCTCAGTTGAGATGTGGCCGCAGCTCAAGTCGACTGAAACCACATTCGGCGAAAAGTTTTCGTTTGTGTTTGCCGCCAAGCCGTCTTTGACTGAGCGTATCCTGCTTTCGACGCAAGACATGTAGTCAATAAACTCTTCAATCTGTGTCATCAACCAATGCTCCCTGGTCAAGTTGGCAGCCCATTTTGGAATTTTAAAGCTGATTTCCTCTACCGGGAATTCGAGCAGCACTGTTTGCATAATCTCGTCAATGTCAGGAATAGTCAGCTCCATGGCGTTAAGGGTTATTACTGGAGTCGCATACTTTTCTTTGAGCTCGCCAGCAAGCTTGACTGTTGTCGCCGCTTTTGGGGCAGTTGAGTTCAGCACTATGACAAATGGTTTCCCAAGCCTTTTCAGCTCTGAAATTACCCGTTCTTCAGCTGCGATGTAATCCTCGCGGGGGATGTCTGTAATGCTACCATCTGTGGCCATGACTATGCCGATGGTTGAATGCTCGCTTATGACTTTTTTTGTCCCCATCTCCGCAGCTTTCTCAAAGGGCATTGCAGTTGCGCTCCATGGGGTGTTGACCATTCTTGGCTGGCCATCTTCCTCAGCGCCCAACGCTCCGGGGATTATGTAGCCTACACAGTCAATTAGCCTCAAAGAGAGCTCTGTGTTTTCGAAAAGCCGTATATTGACAGCTTCATTTGGCACGAATTTTGGCTCGCAAGTCATGATTGTCTTGCCTGAGCCGCTCTGTGGCAACTCATCAATAGCCCTTTCCCTCTTAAAACGGTTGGAAATATTAGGAATGACTAGCTGTTCCATAAAGTTTTTTATGAATGTCGATTTGCCAGTCCTGACAGCGCCGACGATTCCAATATATATTTCTCCGTTAGTTCTGGCTTTGATGTCATTGTAGACGTTGTACTGGTCCATTTGTAACCTCCCCGCGTTAGCTGTACTATATTTATGCATGCAAGTTTTCCATTATGATAGTTTTAAAACTGTGGTTTTATATCAAAGCGCCACTAAAATGCGCTGTTTGCTACTATATATGCGCATCAAGACATGCACATTCAAAAAAACTCGAGATTTTAAGCTGAAAATGCTATTTTTAAAGCGAACTGATGAAAAAAAGACTTACAATAGGACTTAAAGTGAAAAATAGGCAATGGGGAAAATCGAGCTGTGATTGCAAGAATGCCTTTATGGCATGCCTTAGTAGATTCCGGTTTGATAGACCTGAATGGCTGCATCAACTGGAAGAATGCATTGAACTAAATTCGATGCAAAATAAGCAAAGCTTGAACCAAAAGATTTCCCTCAACCACAGGTATGCATTTAGCTGTGCCCTGTATAGTGCCAATTGCCTATGGCTATACAGGGCCATGCGACAACTGCCATAATACTGTTTAGTGGTTATATGCAAATGAACGTTGTCCAAGTCGTGGCAATGAAGGCAATCCCCT
The DNA here is from genome assembly GCA_009782875.1 of Eubacteriaceae bacterium. Lineage (GTDB taxonomy): Bacteria > Bacillota > Clostridia > Eubacteriales > Anaerofustaceae > WRIE01. Next base: position 42,564 of record WRIE01000013.1, read on the forward strand.
TAAATCGCATCACTGGCGCCGCCACTCGGGCAACTAAAGCAATATTGGTAAAACAACTTATAGAAAAACCAAAGGAAGGCTTAAATGAGGCAAATTGATAAAAAGAAACTTGCCAACCTGCTTAAAAAATCCGAAAAACCGGCAAGGTACACAGGGGGCGAGCCCAACAGCATCAAAGGCAGAGACGCCCAAGTAAATTTTGCTTTGGCTTTTCCAGACACATACGAAATCGGAATGTCCCACTTGGGCCTTCGCATACTCTATGGGCTAATTAACTCCATCGACGGGGCTGGGGCGCAGCGGGTGTTCACCCCATTGACCGATATGATATCGCTAATGAGGCAAGAAGGCGTAGAGCTGTTTTCCTTGGAGGAGCGGGCGCCAATCGGGGATTTTGATATTGTAGGCTTCTCCATCCCATATGAGCTGGCGTTGACAAATGTGCTCGAGATGCTCGAGTTGGCTAGTATCCCACTTAAGTCTAAGGATAGGGGGGCAAACCATCCAATAATTATAGCGGGGGGTGTTTGCACATACAACCCGCTGCCTTTCGAAGAGTTTTTTGACATAATTTTCGTTGGCGAAGCCGAGGAGGGCATTGTAGCTTTGGTGGAGCTATTGAAAGCTTCGAAAGAGTCAGGCCAGGCCAAAGCGGGATTCCTTTCGAAAGCCGCTGGCATCCGAGGCGTCTATGTGCCCAGCCTAGGCGGCCAGCTTGTAAGCCGGGCATTTGTGGAAGACATGGACAATGCGTATTTCCCCAGCAGCTTTGTCGTCCCCCTTATTGAGATCATACACGACAGGGCAAGCGTCGAGATTATGCGTGGCTGCGCTAGAGGCTGCCGTTTTTGCCAATCAGGCTTCATTTACAGGCCATTGCGACCGAAGAGCCTTGACACGATAAAACGGCAAGCAGACGCTATTTTGGCATCTACAGGCTATTCAGAGATATCGCTGGCATCATTGTCGAGCACAGACTGCCCTGGTGTGGATGAGGCGATCAGCTATCTGCGTGAAGAACATGGCGCAGGAATGAAAGTAGCTTTGCCGTCGCTTCGGATGGATTCATATTCCTTAGCGCTTTCCAGGGACACATCCACCCAGAGGAGCATGCTTCTGACATTCGCCCCTGAAGCCGGAAGCCAAAGGATGAGGGATATCATAAACAAAAACCTCACCGAAGAGCAGATCCTCTCTACGCTTAGAGAAGCATTCAACTCTGGAACAACAAAAATCAAGCTGTATTTCATGATTGGGCTGCCATTTGAGACAGACGAGGATGTGGCGGAGATTGCTTCCCTTGTGCAGAAGATTAACTTGCTTTATCTAAAAGAGCGGACAGCAAAGAAGCCTTTGGCCCTTTCTGTCTCTGTGAGCTGCTTTATACCAAAAGTCCACACACCCTTCCAGTATTTCCCCTTTGAGGATCCAACTGCTTTGGCCAGGCGGCAAGAACTGCTCCGCTCTTTGATCGGCAAAAAAGCAAAATTGTCTTGCCACCCCATTGGGGCGTCAATGCTGGAAGCCGCCATCGCCAGGGGAGGGCGGCAAACTGCCGAGGCAATCTTCAACGCACACAAGCTTGGATGCTTGTTTGATTCATGGCCTGAAAAACTTGATCTTGGCAAGTGGGAAGAAGCGTTTGCCCAAGCAGGATTGGATTTGAGGGAAGAGGCGCAAAAACAATATACACCTGGGGAAGCTTTGCCTTGGGATTTTATACAGACAGGGGTCTCCAATGGCTTTTTCGCCCTAGAAGCAAAACGCGCTGCATCAGGGCAAACGACGGTGAATTGTTTTGAGGGCTGCTCAGGTTGTGGAATAAGCCCGGGCGGGAGGGATTGTTATGGCAAATAATGTTGCGGCATCAGAAAAATACAGGATGTGCTATAAAAAAACCGGGGATATGGCTTATATCTCCCAACTGGATTTGCAACGGCTTTTCCAGCGCGCTTTCAGGCGCGCCGGCATCCGGCTTGCCCATACACATGGATTCAACCCCCATCCAAAGCTGGCGTTTTCGATGCCGGTGCCAATATTTGTCGAATCTGAAGCGGAGTATCTGGACTTCTCTATAGAGGGCAGCCACGACGATGCGACGATGCAACAATTGCTCCAGCCTTGCCTGCCAGAAGGCATTTTTGTAGTGGGCATAACAAAGCTGTTGCCAAATTCATTATCCCTGTCAAAGCTTATCAGCAACGCCCGCTATGAAGCGTATTTTTCTGGCGCCGGCATAGACCCTGCCCTTGCAGACGCGGAATATGAGTCTGCCAGCCTCATATACACAAAAGAGGGGAAAAAAGGCAAGCCAGATAAACAAATCGATCTTAAGGCTTCGGCGAGGTTTGTCGATTTTAATGTGTCCAATGGGGATTTGGTGACAACTTTCGTGCTGCCAATGAGCTCTGCTTCATACATCAACCCCTCTGCTTTCACCCAAGCCTTGCAAGAAAACCTAAGCTGCCTAGGGGCGGTTGAGCTTGGGGGAATTCGCAAAGTGTCAGTGATGTCTAGCCTTGATTAGTGAAATCAAGTTGAACAAGATAAAAAACCATGGCTGCTGTGCTATAATTTTTCCAGCTTTATTAAAAACCAAGGAGACTTTTATGATAACTGCGGGCGACTTTAAAAAAGGCGTTACTTTCGAAATGGACGGCAATGTTTACATGGTTGTCGACTTCCAGCATGTCAAACCGGGAAAAGGAAGCGCTTTTGTGCGGGCTAAAATAAAAAATGTCCTAACGGGAGCTACAACAGAGGAGACTTTCAATCCATCTGAAAAATTCTCGAAAGCTGTTATAGAGACCAAAGAAATGCAGTATCTGTACAATGATGGAGACCTGTATTATTTTATGGACAATGAGACATATGAGAATATCCCGCTTAACAAAAAGGATGTTGAGGATACCATACTCTATATAAAAGAAAACATGAATGCCACAATCAAGTTTTACAAAGGTGAAGCGTTCAGCGTCGAGCCCCCATATTTTGTAGAGCTCCTGATAATCGAGTGCGAGCCCGGAGTGAAGGGCAATTCCGCTACAGGGACTACGAAGCCTGCTACCCTTGAGACAGGGGCAGTTGTCGCCGTTCCTCTTTTTGTCAACAATGGGGACACTATCAGGATTGACACCCGGTCCGGAGAGTATATGGAGCGCGCCTAGCGCAGATAATCGATGAAAAGAAGCGTTGCCCGAGAAAAAGTATTCAAAATCCTCTTCCAATACGAGTTCCATAGCGATTTTAACGAAATCATGCCGCGGCTTGTGGAGGAAGAGGAGCTGAGAGGCGTCCAAGGGGAATATGCCAAGGGCACTATCAATTCAATAATAGCCAACCTTGAGCAGATTGATGGAATTATCACATCCCATTTGAAGGGATGGACTTTCTCCAGGCTAGGCAAGCATGTTATTGCCATTCTCCGCCTTGGCGTGTATGAGCTAGTCTTCAACCCCGAGATCCCTAATCTCACGGCAATTGACGAGGCTGTGAAATTGTCATATACCTACTGCGACGAAAAGGATGCTGTTTTTATCAATGGCGTCTTGCACACCCTTTTGAAACAAGGGAAAGCCAAAACTAAATCGGCGAAAGCGCAAAGGGGCGAACCTGATGGCAGCTAGCAAACCTATTACTGTGACACAACTCAACAGGTTCATATCTGCGCTGTTCTCAAGCTCCCCCCCCCTTATGAGCGCCTCAGTGGCAGGGGAGATATCCAACTTCGCTGTCAACTCAACTTCAGGGCACATGTATTTTTCTTTAAAAGACCAAGCGAGCAGGATTTCATGCGTCATGTTCAGGAGTGACGCCGCCCGCCTTTCTTTTATGCCCAAGGACGGGGATGAGGTGAGCGTGTCCGGAAAAGTGGTATTGTATGAGCGGGCCGGCTCATGCCAAATCAATGTCCGCGCTATGCGCTTGTCTGGCAGCGGGGCCTTGTATGAGCAATTCCAGAGGCTAGTTGAAGAATTGAAGGCGAAAGGGCTCTTTGACGATTCCCGCAAAAAGAAGCTGCCTTTTTTCCCGAAAAAGATAGCTGTGCTCACCTCTCAGGACGGGGCGGCAGTCCGCGACATAATATCCGTGGTTGCCAGGCGTTCGCCTGCAACCAAAGTTATCGTATGCCCAGTGCCTGTCCAAGGGATGAACGCTTCTGTTGAGATAGCAAGAATGCTGGATTACGTAAATGATTGGCTGGAATGCGATTTGGCAATCATCGGCAGGGGAGGGGGCTCTATCGAGGAGTTATGGCCCTTCAACGAGATGCCTGTGGTTGAAGCCGTTTTAAGGTCAAGAATACCAGTCGTCTCGGCAGTCGGGCATGAGACTGATTTTACAGTTTGCGATTTTGTCTGCGACTTAAGGGCGCCGACACCTTCCATCGCAGCTGAGCTTGCTGTGCCGGATGTGGCTGCGCTCATGGCAAACGTGGCCAAGTCGAAGGCGTCTATGGCTGCTGCATTGGCACAGAAGGTTTCAAATGCAGAGTCTAGGATCAACAGGGCAAAATCTTCTGCCTTGTTTACCCGGCCGGAGTCGCTTTTTGAAAGCTTTAGCCAAGAGCTGGATATGGCCCGAGATTCCTTAGAAAAATCAATTGGGGCTTTGATTGACAGTTATGCGCTAAAACTGGATGTATCAAGAAAACTGCTTGTAAGCAATTCCCATGAGCATGTGTTGGGCAAAGGCTATGCAGCCATATTCAAAGGCTCTGTCCCTTTGGATGCCGACAAGATCCAAGTTGGGGGAAATTATGTAATCCATTCACGCTCAAAATCGGCAAACGCAATTATTGGCACAGTAGAAGAAAGGAATCACCACAATGGTTGAAGAAAGCTTTGAAGCCAGGATAAAAAGGCTTGAAGACATTGTCGACACTATGCAGAGGGGACAAGCAGGCCTTGAAGAAAGCGTTGTATTATTTGACGAAGGAATCAAACTGATCGCTAGCCTTGAAAAAGAGCTTTCATCAGCAAAAGAGAAAGTCCAGCTGCTGATCGCAAAAACCCAAGAGCCGGTACTCAAGGACTTTGATTGATGGCAGCTAGCTTCATCCAATCTTTGGAGTTGAAAACAGCGCGTTTCAGCCAAGAGCTCGCCAAAGCGCTGCCTGCCAATATTGGGGCGCCACAAATCAATGCCGCAATGGAGCACAGCTTGCTTGCCCCGGGAAAACGCATTAGGCCGATAATGCTTCTTGAGGCAAACAAGATTTATGGAGGTAGCTACAACGAAGCGCTCCCCCTTGCCATCGCAGTTGAAATGATCCATACCTATTCTTTGATCCACGATGATTTGCCCTGTATGGATGATGATGATTTGCGCCGCGGTTTGCCATCTTGCCATGCGGTTTATGGGGAAGCAATGGCCCTATTGGCAGGGGATGGCTTGTTGAACGCAGCTTATGAGGCCATCTTGGGAGGCTACAGTGGCTCTGGAAACCCTGCAGGCTACATGCAAGCCGCAAGCTATATCGCAAAGGCGGCAGGCTCTTCTGGAATGGTTTCCGGCCAGGCTGCTGACATCAGCTGGGAAGGCCAGCCTGCAAACATTGAAAAAATCGAGTTTATCCATGCCGCAAAAACAGGGGCTTTGATCACTGCATCGATCATAGCGGGGGCCCTGGCTGCAGGAGCTGCTGAGCCAGAGATTGGGTTTCTAGAAGAGTATGGCAAGAAGGCGGGGCTGCTCTACCAGATAGTTGACGACATCCTTGATGAGTCAGGAGACCAGCAGCTAATGGGAAAAACCGCAGGCAAAGACCTTGCCTCAAATAAACAGACATACCCTTCCTTTTATGGGCTTCAGGCAGCTGTCATTATGGCTGGGAGCCTAGCCGATGAAGCAGTTGCGATAGCCCAAAAACTTGCAAGGGGAAATGCTGTTTTTTTTGTAGATCTTGCTAGATATATAAAATCGAGAACGAACTAATATTTTTTCTTGTCAACGGGCAATTATGGCGATATAATTAAATAGTGTTTAGTTATATCGCCTTATCGCCAAATTTAATTTATTTATGAGGCAATGCTTTGATTGTAAAGAATATAAATAACAATCGAAAAAATGGTGTTTCGCAAAAAATAATGCTTGATTTTTGTCATGGAATGAAGCCGCTTCGGATTAATTTGTTGCCCTAGCTGGTTCATTTCTTTTTTGTTGCGAATATCCAAAAAACTTGGTTCCAGCAGCTATCAATTGCTGTTGAAATAAATAAAATAATGAATCGTATTGGAGGTTGACATGGCTGTAAAGGTAGCAATTAATGGATTTGGCAGGATTGGAAGGTTAGCATTTAGGTTATTAGGCGATGACGGAGATGTTGATATCGTAGCTGTCAATGACTTGACAGACGCAAACACTCTTGCTCATCTATTAAAGTATGACAGCAACCATGGTAAATACAAGGTTGATGGTATCACGGCTGAAGACGGGGCATTGATTGTCGACGGCAAGCGTATTCCAGTTTTCTCTGAGAAAGATCCCGCTTTGCAACCATGGGGAGACCTGGGCGTTGATGTAGTGCTCGAGTGCACAGGGCGTCTGACGGACGACGTGGAATGCCAGAAGCACATCGATGCAGGCGCAAAAAAAGTCATTATCTCGGCTCCTGGAAAAGGCGATATGAAAACAATAGTTTTCAATGTAAACCATAATGAGCTAGACGGGACCGAGACCATCATCTCAGGAGCGTCATGCACAACCAATTGCCTAGCTCCTATGGTCAAAGTGCTTGATGACGCTTTTGGCATAGAGTTTGGCTATATGACAACTGTGCACGCATACACCAACGACCAGATGGTTCTGGACGGCAACCACAAGGATCTAAGGCGCGCTAGGGCCGCAGCAGTCAATATAATCCCCACATCAACAGGCGCCGCTTCTTCAGTAGGGCTGGTTATGCCGCATTTGCAGGGAAAACTCGATGGTTTCGCGCTCAGGGTACCGGTAAGCACTGGCTCTTTGGTGGACTTCACTTGCTCCCTTGCCAAACAGGCAAGCAAGGAAGAAATCAAACAGGCGTTTATCGATGCTACCAATGAGACTATCGAAGCGACTTCTGAGCCCATCGTATCAACAGACATTATTGGAAACCCGGCTGGAAGCATTGTTGATTTGGGCTTGATTGACTTTATCGAAGCCGACGGAAAGAGGCTTGTCAAAGTTGTCTCTTGGTATGACAACGAAGCAGGGTACACATACCAGTTGATCAGGCTGATGAAGCATGTTTGCAAATTAGCAGGGCAGCTGTAGAGGTAGATTGACTTGAAAACAATTAGAGATGCTGAAGTTTCAGGGAAAGTAGCGTTAGTCAGAGTAGACTACAATGTAACTGTGGGGGAGGATGGCACTGTTGGAGAAGACATCAGGGTCACAGCCAGTATCCCCACACTCAAGTATCTGCTTGACAACAATGCGAAAGTTATAATTCTGTCCCACATGGGAAGGCCCGAGGGGGTTGACCCCGAGTTTTCATTAAAACCAGTCCAAGCCCTGGTTGAAAGGCTCCTTGGCGAAGCTGTGTTGTTTAGCGAAGATCCAACAATCACCGGGGAAGGGACAAAGGCGTTGATTGCCCAGTTCAAAGAGTCCGACACACGGGTCATGCTCCTAGAAAATGTGCGTTACAGGCAAGAGGATGCAGACAATGACGAAGCCTTCTCGCAAGAGCTGGCAGGTCTTGCTGACTTGTTTGTCATGGATGCTTTCGGGGCTTCCCACCGCAAGCAGTCCTCAACTTACGGGGTAGCAAACTATATCCAAACGTACTGCGGATTGCTGCTTGAAAAAGAGGTAAAATATTTAGGCGACGTGATCAGCAACCCAGACAGGCCTTTCTGTGTCGCAGTCGGCGGTTCAAAAGTCTCTGACAAGATCGAAGTATTTATGAAAATGCTGGAGACAGCTGATTGCCTATTAATTGGCGGAGCTATGGCATTCACCTTCTTGGCGGCCACAGGCGTTGATGTCGGCACATCCAAGTTGGAGAAAGAAAAAATCGAGCTTGCCGGGATGATTTTGGAAAAAGCCCAAGAGGAAAATGTCAATTTCTTGCTTCCCCTCGATGTCGTTTGCTCTGAGTCATTCGATGGCGGCAATCCAGAAATTTACGATGTGGAAGAAATTCCTGCCAACCAAATGGGCCTTGACATAGGGCCAAAGACCATAGAAGCATTTAAAGCTGTCATATCCCAAAGCAACACAATACTGTTCAATGGGCCAATGGGTGTCTTCGAAAATCCGATTTACGCCAATGGCACAGCAGAATTGTTTGAAGCTATGGCAAATTCCGGAGCGGTGACAATTGTTGGAGGGGGTGACAGTGCAGCAGCGGCAAGCGTGCTTGGCTTTGACAAGCAGCTCACGCATATATCCACAGGAGGCGGAGCATCTCTTGAAATGCTAGAAGGAAAAGTCCTTCCTGGCGTTGAGATTTGCAACTGGTAACATTCCAAAATGCCAAAATTCATTGCTGGAAACTGGAAAATGAACAAGAGCGCCAGCGAAGCCAATGAGCTGCTGCAAAAAGTGGCGCAGGCAAATGTGGCTGGCGTGAATGTCGCTGTTTTTCCACCGTTTCCATATTTAGCAGCCGCAAGTAAAATCCTAGAAGGATCCAGCATTAAATATGGCGCCCAAAATGCGTACTTCGAGCTACAAGGCGCATTTACTGGCGAAGTGTCCATGTCTATACTTTATAGTTTGGGATGCTCATACTGCATAATTGGCCATTCCGAGCGCCGGAATTACTTCGGCGAAACCGACAGCATTATTGCAAAGAAAATTTCAGCAGCCTGCCAAAGCTCCATCACACCAATCTTGTGTGTTGGCGAAGATATTGGATCAAGGCGAGCCGGAAGGGAGAAAGGCGTTGTCGCAAGGCAACTTATCGCTGCCTTGGACTCATTTGGCGCAAATGAGGAATTGATTGTCGCATATGAGCCGGTTTGGGCTATTGGCTCAGGCACGACAGCAACGCCTGCCCAAGCAAACGAGATGTGCTCATTTATCTCTGGACAATTACATGAACTAGGCATCAAGGGCGATAGAGTGTTGTATGGCGGCAGTGTGGTTCCACAAAATGCTGGAGATTTGCTAGAAAAGAAAGGCATCAATGGACTATTGCTTGGCTCGGCTAGTCTTGGCGATGGGTTTTTGCAGATAATTGAGATTGCAAAAGACGAATACAAGAATAGAATTTAGCCTCAACATAGCGAAGAGGGATTGACCATGACAATTATTGAACAAGTATTGGCAAGAGAGCTACTGGATTCAAGAGGGAATCCAACAATTGAAGTAGAAATAATCCTAGAAAATGGATACTTCGGCAGGGCGATCAGCCCTTCGGGGGCATCAACGGGCGCATTTGAGGCAATCGAGCTTAGAGACAAAGATCCCAAACGCTATAATGGCAAGGGCGTGTCATTTGCTGTATCCAATGTGATCGATGTGATCGCGCCTCATTTGATAGGCAAAGATGTCACCTGCCAAGCCGAAATCGACTCATTGCTTATCAACCTTGATGGCACCCCAAACAAGTCAAAACTTGGAGCAAACGCCACTTTGGCTGTCTCCTTAGCTGTAGCCAAAGCTGCTGCCAACACAGTTGGCTTGCCGCTTTACAAATACATCGGGGGAGCAAACGCAAAGACCCTTCCAGTCCCCATGATGAATATCCTAAACGGCGGCAGGCACGCCGACAACAACTTGGACATACAAGAGTTTATGGTAGTGCCTGTAAAAGCTTCCAGCATTAAGGAAGCTGTCCGCATCGGCGCTGAGATATACCACTCATTGGCTGATGTCCTCAAAGCAAGGAACCTGTCCATCTCAGTCGGGGACGAAGGCGGTTTTGCCCCTAGCTTGCAATCAAACGAGCAAGCGCTAACTGTCATCATGGAAGCTTGTGTAAAGGCAGGCTATATGCCAGGGGAAGATGTATTCCTCGCAATTGACGCGGCTGCAAGCGAGTTTTATGGCAAAGACGGTTTGTACCACTTTGAAGGAGAAGGCGTAACAAGGACTTCTGAGGAGCTTGTGGCTTTTTATGAGAGCCTAGTAGACAAATACCCAATAATCTCTATTGAAGACGGCGTCGATGAAGAGGATTGGGCAGGAGCAGCGCTTCTGACCTCAAAGCTTGGAAACAGGATCCAGATTGTTGGGGACGATTTGTTTGTCACTAATGTCTCCAGGCTCAATAGAGGCATTGAAACGGGCGCTGCAAACTCCATTCTGATCAAGCTGAACCAAATCGGCACTTTGACCGAAACACTGGATGCTATTGAGTGCGCAAAACGCGCCGGTTACACCTGTGTGATCTCTCACCGGTCCGGGGAAAGCGAGGATGTGACAATCGCAGATTTGGCAGTGGCGACAAATGCCGGCCAAATTAAAACCGGCTCACTTTCCCGCACAGACAGGATCGCTAAATACAACCAGCTAATCCGCATCGAGGAAGAGCTGGGCACAGCTGCAGCATATCTTGGAAAAGAAGCCTTTTACAGCATCAAAGCTTAGTGCTGTCCCAATAGAGGATCTAAACAAATACAGGCATTTGTTTGCCTGTATTTTTTAGTGGTCGCCCAGCACAGGTGTTTATATTGCTGCACGACCAGGCAATTCTGCCTGGCAAGCTTGGATTTCGCTTGGCATTTTTACCTCGCAAACACCAAGGATTAATCATCCGCTTTTTGGTATTGCAGTTCTGGCTACTTTTTACCGAGGCAGCCGGTTTATAAATAAATAAACAATGGATATTTGGCAAATCATTGTCTGCAGATATCCAAAGAGGAATTGCCCTTCACGCATTGGACCAACAACAATATTTGGTTTATGATACTAAACCTTAAAACGTTACTTGTCTTCGTAATGCCCTTTACACTGGGATATCTCTATTGCTCATTTCCAATAAGCCGATACACTAAACGGTTCTTTCTGACCACCATCCAGCCATATCATTACGTAAAGGCTCTGGTTTGCCAATACCCTCATGTCCATTGCATTTGATGTCCTCAATTAGATTGTTTATCCGCTTCAAGGTCTTTTTATCTTTCCCTTTTCCGTGAAGTTGATTTTCATTCTTCCATAGCCCGCAACTCCTAAAGCGATTTCGAAACAAACTTGCTTTCGTTGGCTTCTTGGATAGACTGGCGCAGCTCAGCCATATTTGTAGAGCCATAAAACGGGTCGGCTACAATGGAGAGCTCAAATGGGATTTTGCCTCCACACAGAGATTGGCGCACGAAAATTTTAAACGCCGAGGACATACTTAAACCAAGTTCATTGAAGTAAACTTCAGCTTGTTCTTTAGCTCTTTGTCAATCCTGATATTCAGGTTCGTTGTTCAGCCATCAATATAGCCGCCTTTTTTAAGTTTCATGCTTGCTGTAAGACTATAATTGTACATATTATGAGCAATGCCATTAGGAACTGTCAAAAAATAACTTGAACAATTGAAGCAGAAATGGTATGCAATAAACAGAGTAAAGAGGTTATGGAATGAGTGATGTAATTGCTGATAGAATAATGACAATGTTACCAATA
>WRIE01000014.1 GCA_009782875.1 Eubacteriaceae bacterium
CAAAAAATATCATACAGGTCATATGTGTATGGCCGTGTTGCTTTGGCGGCTGACTCTAAAAAGGGCTTGATAATCTCGAATTGGTCTCTAGTTATGTCGCTTGGATATTTATTTCTCATATATGGTAAACAGCCTTTTTAGCGTTATTATACCATTTATCGACATTTATGGACATATTAAACAGCCTCTAAAATAAACACACAAACGTTCTATCGCTTGGTCTCGATCACTTCGACAGCTGCCCAAAGCTCCTCTATATCACCGTCCATTTTCTGTAGTTTTTTCACTATTCCCCATTGCTGGGAGCCATACCTGCCTGACTGCTGCCTTCCCGTCCGCCATCCAAGAAGCGAAAGCGGATAATCCTTCCATATGATACGGAATTGTAGATTTTATAGTGAATAAAAATAGGAGCTATCATAGGCATGATCGAAGTAAACAATCTGGTAAAGCTATACAAGGGCGCGAAGACCCCATCGGTGGATGGCATCAGCTTCACGGTTAACGAGGGCGAATTTCTCGCATTCCTTGGCCCAATGGAGCAGGCAAGACAACGACTATCTCAATACTCACCACAACACTGTCCAAGACATCCGGCGAAGTAAGGATAGCGGAATACGAAGTGGAGAAAGAGGCGTGCCAAGTGCGCGAGAAAATCGGCATCATTTTCAGCAGCCGAGCCTTGACTTCAAGCTAACCGCTGAACAAACATACGCTTCCATGCATGCCTATATCGAATGTGCGCATACCGTCCCAGCTTCAAGATGATGCCAGCTATCTACCGCAATCGGGTGCTTGAGCTGGCAGAAATCGTGATCAAAAAGCTGTCTGGCGGAATGCCGCAAGCTGGAGATCATCCGATGCCTGATCCATACGCCAGATGTGCTGTTTCTCGATGAGCCGACCCAAGGACTGGACGCAGTGAGCCGCCGCTCTCTCTGGAAATATATCAACAAGGTCCGCAACCAGCACGGCACTACAATTTTCCTGACCACACACTACATCGACGAAGCTGAGAACGTGGATAAGGACTGCCTCATAAACCACGGCAAGATCGCCGCCTGCTGCTCCCCTGAGGAAATAAGAAGCGGCCTGTTGAAGCAGGAGTTGATCCTTGACGCAGAAAACAGGACGGCGCTAACCAACGAGCTCTCTGCGCTGGGGCTGCCGTTCACGGTAAACGGGCGAGTTGTTGTGCCATATACCTACATGGCAGGCGGCTTGGACTTTGAGTTTGGCGAGTTCATGCTGGTGGGCATGCTTGTCAATATGTTGTTTATGACAACAACAATGGGAATGACCTCACTGGTCGACGATCACGAAATCGACTTCAACCAAGAGATGCTGGTGTCGCCAGTTTCCCGATGCTCGCTAGTAATCGGCAAGATGCCGGGAGGCTCGTTTGGCGCAATTTTGAGTATGGTCGTAGGCATGCTCATAGGCATCACCCTGCCACTCGGGAAGCTTCTGCTGGTGCTTGCGCTTTCACCGCTGATGTGCTTAGCAGGCGGGGCAATCCTGTTCACCGGAGGCATTAAGAACAAGAAAGCCGCAAATCTAGCTGTCAACCTCATCGTAATGCCCCAGATGTTCATCTCAGGAGCAATCATCCCTATCTGCAATTCCAGCGGCATGTTGATGGCGCTAAGCCGACTGATGCCCATGACATACTGTCTCGACCTCGCCCGTGCGGTGGTCTACTCCGGGACGCTGGAATACAACATCGTGGTGATGTTCAACCCGGCCGTAAACTTCGCTGCTATCAGTACGCTAACTATAGTATGTCTCGCGACCGGCACATTTTTCTATGCGCAGAGCGAGAAGAACCGGTGATAATGTTAAGAAACCGCCACAACCTGAGTGGCGGTTTCTTAACTTGCTTATATAAATCTATCAACCGTTTTGGGAACCGTTTGGCCATGCTCAATCTGTTAGCTGCCCAGTTTATGCAGTCTAGTTACGAGAGGGCAGGGCAACTCCGCTTGTCTTAAACTCAGTGCATTCTTGGATCATGGCGCCTTCTGGGCTTTCGATGACCGATTTCATGAAAACCCCTGTCTGTTGGTCAAAGCTGAAGCTCAGTGTTGCACTCACCTCTTCGCTCGTTATTATGACAGAATATTTGTCGCAGCTTCTACCTGCAATTGTTTCTGTGCCTGCTTTTTTAAATTTGCTGCCGGAAAGCGACTCATACATACTCATCGAATCCAGCGCGCCTATGAAAGCCAGGCTCTGTTCAATCTCTTCTTTCGTAAGGTTGCCGTATTCGCGATAGCCTTCACCATCACCCCAATCCATATATATATCATATGTATCGCCGTTATCAAGGGCTAATTGATTGAAGCCTTCTTCACCAAACGACATATAATACCCTTCCGAAGTGCGCATAAAAGTCATTACCATCTCTCCTCCCTCACTATCCTCGGAAGGTGGCATAATCATCTTATAGGTTATAGAAAAGTCGCCTTTTAAATTATTATCTAAGAAGTTTTTGTCGTAATTGAAATCGAAGAGTTCTTCGATGTCTTCCGAGCTGATACTGTTGCTGTTGTTCCCGCCACCATTGCCGTTCCTGTCGTTGCCACCGCCACAAGCAGCCAGCAGGGAGAATGCGAGCACCACGGCAAGCGCGATTGCAAAGCTTTTTTTCATTCTGGTTTCCTCCAATAGATGGTTTGGCGGCTTGTCGCTAGGGCAGGTGATATTGCCAATATAACGCGACAACCGGGCATGTTCCGTTTTTTTTTTGGCCGGTTTGCCCCGCCAACCATTTTGCGTTGTTTTTTTTCTGATAATTCTGCTTGTTGCTCTTCTAGTACAGCGATTAAGGAATTCCCCTTATTCGACGGCTTCACTCGATGTCATTATCCCCACTCATCGAAACCTGCTTCGCATCAATTGAAAATCCATGTAATCGTTATTGAACAACATCGTCTAAGTTATGCCACAAAATTTAAACGTTTACAATATAAATGTAGATTTTTATTAGTTTAAGTCGATAAATACAGAAGCAAGGTACATAAAGCAGAGGATAAGAATGCACACCGCCCCTGGTGGATCAAGACAACTCGTGTCCGTGTCTGAGCAGATTGTTATCCAGCCTTTGGATAATCGATCCCCGCTGTGATCTTCATCCCGAAAAGTGTAAAACGCTTTTATGGCAAAACTCAGTATTAGCAAAACACAATGGCGTTACGGGCTGGCATGGTTAAAAATTGCCAAAGGGCAAGTTTTGGACCTAATTTAGCAGTAAATCCAGCAATAACAGCTCTAAGGCACTCTCACTGGAATGCAACAAGCATAACCATTGAAAATGACTGTCACAGTATTTACAACGCTGCTGAACTAAAACTAATTTTGCCATAAATAGATTAGATTTGGTATTTTCTTGTTTTTTTATTCATCGTGGATGGTTGCTCAAATATGCTGCTCTGAAAACGACATTGCAATGGGCGCATTAAACAAATCACATATTTCAAAACAAGATGCCGCTAGAGGGAGCCAACCTTATAGCGGCACAAAGTAAAACATTATTGGCGGATAAAACGCTTTCTGTTTCTATTTTTTTGTCAGCCGGTGTATGAGCGGCAAAACTCTTGGACTGCCAAGATATTCTCGCTCTTGGCGTCATTGGCGTAGCTCATCATCTTGTCGGTGTTCATGATCAACCCGCCGTCCGCCCCGACCTCGTTTACAAGCTTTTTGGCGTAATCAACACAAGCTTGGGCTGAATACACGCCAAGGATGGAGCTTTTCAGCCCTCCGGCTATGGCAACACCTGGAAGCCTGCGGCGCAATTCAAAAACATCGTCTTGCTCAGGCTGGATAACCACAACACCTTTTTTAAAATCCTGGAAGTAGTCGGTGAATGTGGTGCATTGGGCTTCTGAAAAGAGCATCATTGGCTTGCCCTGCTTTTCGCATTCATCGTACACATTCTTGATAGTGGGCCAGAAGAACTTGCCAAATTGTTTTGGGTTGAGTATGCTGTGGCTAAGCATGCCCACATGCCCTCCAAATATATAGTTGGGCGGAATAGGCTGGGCAAGCCTTTCATAAGCGGCTTGGACATTGGCGTACTTGGCGATCGCTTCACATGCGGCATCAACTTGCTCTGGGCGCCTCCTGATGTCAATGGCAGTAGCTTTGATCCCGCGGATATAATTGAAAAGGGTCTCCAATGGTATGGGAACCATTGCGGCGTTTCTTTGGGGTATCTCAAACTCTTCGGTGTACGTCTTGTCAACCCTGGCTACAAAAGCATTGTAAACCTCAAGCTCTGCAAAAGACTTGGCAAAGGCGTCAAAAGCCCCGGGCTCCCTCAAAGCCTTGTTTTTGCGAGGCAAAAGCACGCTCCAATAAAACTTTCGAGGATCCTCGATCAACTGTGGGTACTCGTCTTCTTGCATCAGCGGGTAGTCCACATAACTCAAGGAGCCCATCTCGTCGTCTATAAGATACCGGTTTCCTTCAACAGCGTCTGAAACCCGCATAGGATTGCGGGCGCCCTTATAGATATAGGAGTCAAATTCATATTTCAAGTGGAACTTGATGATAATGTCATACAGCAGATCGTAGTCATACAGCGCTTCGCCAAGCTTGTGGCCCGCGTCGAAAATCATGTAGGTCCAGTAATTCGAAAATGTCGGTATGCGGCTTGTTTTCTTGAAAGCAACCGTGTCTTGGATTAGCTTAATCCTTTCTTGCATTTTGTCCATGAAGCCCTCCTAATAATTAAGCACAGTCGTCAACCAACTGGCAAGCATCCTTTCCCTGTTCTCAGGGGCGATGTGGCTGATCATTTCCAAACACCGCTCCCAGCCTTCCGGGTAGTCACTAAAAACCACTTCTTTTTTTTCATCCATACTAATTTGATATCTCCTTTATTAGGATAATTCCAGGCAACCATAGGTGGTTTGCCTGGAATTATTATAGACAAATATTTTATGAATATCCAGCATCTGGTTCGAGATTTGTTCTAAATAGCTGCAATAATTGTAAATTATAGATACAATAAAAATTTGAAAAAGCTGGATGCAACGCATCAGCTTAAGATAGGAGTTTGTGTCGAATTATGTATCATTAATTGCTACTTTTAAAAGCTTTGTTTTTATCTTATCATTTACGAACTCTTTTAACCGGCTTCATCTGGCAGCATTCTATATTTCGCAGGGACGATGTTAAGGGATTCCAGGTTCAATAAATTGTACTTATTTCGATTTTTTAAATGATAATTATTGGTTTTTCTTTTCCTAGTAGCATTTCATGGCAAATTGTATTTTTTAATACTGGCAAGCTCTGCTTTTTTTTGTTATCATTACAATGCTAAATAGTGCGCAATTTAACCCCTGATTTAATTATCAGCGCCAAGCCAGGTTGCCAACATACATATCAACATGGTTTAGGCATTAATCAGGGACTTGCCAACAACTTGCCAACAAACTATCAACATTCAACATATATACAACAACTTGCTGGCATTTTATCCACACATTATCAACATTTCACCACAAGGAGGTTCAATGACTTCAAATATAACCGAGTATTGGTCAGTGGCAAAGTCGTATATTGAGGAAGAGCTTTCGCCTGTTGTTTTCCATGAATACATAGAGCCATTGATCCCTGTGTACTTTAGCAACGATGTATTTGTGTTGAAAATGGAAGAGGGCTACAAAATATCCCTAATTGAGCAGCAATACCATTTTCTCATTATTAAAGCGCTACGCTACTCAACCGGAGGAAAAAACATACAGGTCAAGTATGTCGCAGACGAATCCGAGTATTCAGAATCTGCTATGGCAGTGCCTGTGATGGAGGCTCCCTCGCCCCAAGGAGCTGCTGTTAATGCCAATGCGAATATTCTTGAAGTGCGCTTCAATCCCAGGTATACTTTCGACTCTTTTGTCGTGGGCTCCAACAACCGCCTGGCACATGCGGCATCATATGCGGTTGCCCAACATCCAGGCAAAAAGTATAACCCCTTGTTTATTTATGGAGGGGTAGGGCTGGGAAAAACCCATTTGATGCAAGCTATTGCCCAACAAGCCTTAGGCTTGAACCCTAACTATAAAGTGTCTTTTGTATCAAGCGAGAAATTCACAAACGAATTTATTGACGCTATCAGAAAAGAAAGCAACCTGCAATTCCGCAACAAATACAGGAATGTGGATATGCTGCTTGTCGACGATATCCAATTCCTGTCCGGCAAGGAAGGCACCCAAGAGGAGTTTTTCCATACATTCAACGATTTATACGGATCGGAAAAACAGATTATCCTCACCTCTGACAAACCTCCCAAAGAGATCCCGAACCTGGAAGAAAGGCTTAGATCCCGATTCGAGTGGGGGCTGTCCTGCGACATCACCCCTCCCAATTTTGAGACAAGGGTCGCGATACTGCGCAAAAAAGCCGAAGACATCAACTTCCTGGTAAATGACAGCATTTTAGAGTACATCGCAAACCAGATAGAGAGCAATATCAGGGAGCTTGAAGGGGCGTTGCTGCGGGTAAAAATGCTCCAAGACCTTGAAGGCACAAATGTCACCACAAACGCTGTGATTGAAAACCTGAAAGGGATTATCAATCCTTCCGAGAAAAAAGTGTCTATTGAAACGATAATCCAAACTGTTGCTAGAAACTACAACATTTCTTACAACGATATCATGTCCCAAAAGAGGACAAGCTCTGTCACAAACCCCAGGCAAATAGCCATGTACCTGTCCCGGGAGCTCACAGAAATGTCGCTGCAAGCGGTTGGTGACAATTTCGGGGGCAGGGATTACTCCACTGTCATCCATTCCTGCGCGAAGGTCAAACAAAAGATGGATGCAGACCCTTCTTTTTATAAAGAAGTGATGGCAGTTGTGGCAGAAATCAAGTCAAAAAGTTAGCAAAATGGGCTAATGGCCATTTTATCAACATGTTCCCAACACTTCCTCAACACATATCCAACACTTAATGTTGATAATTTTTAACTGAAATCCGCTTGGCTGGCTGCTTTGGGCAGTTGCCAACATATCAACACCCCCTACTGCTGCTATTAACAATTAATCTTATATTATTAATAACGAAAGCGATGACAAAGGATGCATTTCACAATCTCTTCACAGGAGCTTCTGAAGGCGATAGCCACAGTATCAAAAGCGGTCAACCCTAAAACCCCAATGCCTATCTTGGGTTGCGTGCTCATCCAAGCCAAGGGGGACAGTATTACTTTGAAAGCGTCAAGCAACGAGTTGTCCATAACAACCACCTTGGGCACCAAGGTTGCCGAAGAAGGCGAGCTTGCCCTGCATTGCAAAACATTTATGGACTTGATCAAGACATATGACAACGACATAACCATATCTACAATGGACAACGGGGTAGTCAATGTGCGAAGCGGATCCTCTGAGGCAAACATAAACACATACAACGCCGCCGACTACCCGAAGTTCGAGCCAGTAAACCTGGATGACTTTATTGTTATTGGCAATGAGACACTAAAGAACATGTTAAAGCAGATTATTTTCTGCGCTTCAAGCCAGGATACTACATCAATGCTTGCCGGCATCCTTATAGAATGTGATGGAGGGTATCTTAAGCTTGTTGCCATTGACGGGTTCAAAATGGCTATTCGAAAAGAGCCCATTGAAAACTCAAGGCAGCTAAAATGCGTGGTGCCTTCTAAGACTATGAGTGAAATCATGAAAATCCTCTCTATTTACGATTCCGATGTAATGGTGCAAGTGTATAACAACCGCTTTATCGCCAATGTTGGCGACACACAAGTCAGCTCCGGGATAATAAAGGGCAGCTATATTAATTACGAAGCGATGGTGCCGACTGATGTGCAAACAATGGCCAAACTCGCCACAAAGGAGCTCCATAACTCTGTCAAGCGGGCATCCCTGATGGTGGGATTAAACAATATCAGCATGCTCAAATTGACAGTCCTTGACGAGGCTGTCATTGTAGAATCTGAAAGCCAAGCAGGCAAAATTATCGAGCAAGTGCAAGCGGCAAAGAGCGGAGATGATTTGCAGACTGCTTTTAATGCCAAGTATTTGGAAGAGATTTTGAGGAGCATCGATGACGAGCGTTTGATAATGGAGAGCCGAAATCCCAAAAGCCCTTCAATGTTCAAGCCTGTTGATTCTGACAAATATCTATATTTATTAATGCCTGTGCGCACTGGCAGTTGATGCTAGTCTGGCTTGATTTTTGAATTTGGGCAAAATTGCATTGAATATTTTGGAAAGAAGTGTTGCAAGCCTTGTCTCTGTACACAAGTGGGCATCCCAGCCAGAATGAGGATAGCATTATCTGTTGCGAAGCCCCCGCATATAAGCAAAGTGTTGGCAGCCAGTGCCCGCTGGCTGTTTTTCTTTATGGTTGTTTATAGTGATTTTAGAAGAGGCATTGAGGCAACCTTTTTTTGAGGTTAATTTTAAATAGGCAATAATTGATGCAATTTTTTTTGTTGCTATTTTTAAATTAATAATGCCTGCCAGCTTGCCTCAATCCCGTATAATGTTCATATTAGCTCAATTCTTGTTTCTAGCTGGTTTTCAATCTAAGATACCGCCACAACAAAAGGAGGAACAATATGGCAACACCCGAACAACAGAAAGTGCTTGACGAAAAAAGAGACATGCTTTGGAAGGCATGCAACCACATTGAGACACCCTACATACCAAATTATGCAATCGCGACAAATGCCCTGCTATCCCATACAGGAGTGACTTTCGACGAGGCGGAAGGCAACCCTGAGATTACAGCGAAAGTGTTCCGTGATTTTTTTGATGTTGTCCACGTAGACACCGGAATGGCAGGCTTCAGCGCCACCCCCAAAACCTATGCTGCCCTTGGCAATATCACTGAGACATTTTTAGCGGAAGATGGCGTAACCCTCCAGCATCTGCAAAGGCCTACTATGAAGCCAGACGAATACCCGCAATTTCTTGAAGATCTTAAAGGCTTCACCTTAAATGTGCTTTTGCCGAGAAAATATCCACAACTGTTCCAAAACAAGGAAGAGGATTTGAAAAACCTGAAAATAATCGTCGAAGAGGCGGCTAGCAGGATGTCTGGGCTTTATGTGGATATCCAAACGCAAATGTACGCCGAATACGGTTTTTTCCCGCTTCCAATCAAGCTGCCTAGGTTCATCCACCCAACTGACTACATTTTTGACCGCTATAGGGGATTTGTGGGCACATTGACTGATCTGCGCAGGCGTCCTGATGATGTCAAAGCCGCAATTAATAAGGTTTACCAAGAACGCTCATACCGCTTCGAGGACATCACGCTGACAGGGATTTTCGCTTCCTACATGCCCCATATCCCATGCTACTTGAGCCCGAAGCAATACTACGAATTTTTCTTTCCATATTTTAAAGAAATGATATCCAACATAGCGGCTAAAGACAATAAAACATACATGCTCCTTGAAGGGCGCTGGATGCCGTTTATCGAAAGCTATCTGGATCTTCCCAAAGACAGCTGCTTGCTTGTTGTTGATGATGACGACATATTTGAAGTCTCAAAAGCTATTGGTCACCACCAAGTGTTGACTGGCGGGGCTTCCTTGCAGAACTGCAGGCTGCAGACTAAAGAGCAGGTTATTGATTTTGCGAAGAAGGTCATTGATGAGTGCGCGCCAGGAGGCGGCTTTATGTTCTCAACCAACAAGGCAATGGTATGCAAAGGCGACTTTAACCAGAATGTGATCGATGCCTATAACTTTGCCCATGAATATGGAAGAAAATAGGGGGAGCGATAATGGAATACACAATTGAAGACCTGATCCAAGAATTGTTGGAAGACAAAGATTGGGATTTAGATGAGAATCTTAAAAAAGCTTTAGTACCTGGCTTGGGCTGGACAGTATTTGAAAAATAAAACACTCCCTTAGAGTGTTTTTAGCTCTAGAAAAAACTGTGAGAGGTTGGCTGCCCAACTAAGGGCGTCCAGCCTCTCGCGTTTTATGTCATGTCTATTTTGCCAAGCGCTGTTAGCTTGGGGCTTTAGCTGTGGCACATATTTCGCTAACCGTGATGAACTTGAGAAAGGCGCCAAGCAGTATGTCTAGTGTTTGAGACTGTCCCTGAATTCGAGTGACCAGGATTTCTTCGATATACACCTGGTGTTATTGTGGCAATGACATATGTTATTTTTTTTTGCGCTCAATTTTGATGCGTTTTACCAATAATCATCCTACCTTCCTCATTCTGTTCGCATCGATTACCCCCAAAACAAAATATATTGCTTTTTTTTCATACACATAAAACAAGTTTAGCCTTTCCTGTTACTCCGCAATGTTAACAGATCAATTCTAATTTTGCCCACTATTATCATTGATTTTGGCAACGAATTCGTATTTTGGTCTTCCTTGACAAGATCTGGTTTAATTTGATATATTTTATAAATGAAGATAACGTTTACATATAGTATGAAAGCGAGAATATATGGGAAATTTTAAGTGGCTCCATTTCTCCGACTTGCATTTCAGCCCTAATGAAAGTTTTGATACAATTCAAGCAAGGCGCGCGTTTCTAAGTTGCTTGGAAGAAGAAAACTTTAGTTGTGATTATGTTTTCATTACTGGAGATATAGCCAATAAGGGCAATTATGACAATGTTGAAAAGCAAATGGCAGAACTAGTTGGCAAACTCAATGTTGATAAATCAAATATTTTTTGGGCTGTAGGCAACCATGATATAAAACGTGGTTATCGCATGCGAGAGACTGTTATACATGATATCCGCAGCAAACAAGACAACCTAGACCTTCGCCCTTTTGAAGATGCATTAAATGATGGGGAGACCAGGGAGCTTTTAACTAATAAGGGGATGTCTGACTATTTGGAGACGCATCAAGCAGTTCTTGATCGAGGCTTGACAAGCGACCAAATTTCTGATGCCCATGTCTTCTATCCATTGCTGCATTGCAATTTAGTAGTGCTTAACACTTGCCTTACATCATGTGATGATGATGACCACCACAAGCTCATGTTGGCCGAGCCAAGGCTTTATGAAATTTTCGACAATGTTGAAGATAAATCTAAACCATTAATAGTCATTGGCCATCATAACAAAGAGCTGTTTTTCCACAGTGATGCAAGAAAACTGTCAAGTTTCTTTGATGATGCTGGTGTCGACTTGTATCTCTGTGGCCATGCCCATCGATTGGGATACTCGCCTTTCGATGGTGCAGGTAGGGATATTCCCCAATTCACTTGTGGTGGTGGAGCAACAGAAGATCCAAACCTGTTCACATTCATGTACGGTGAATATGATGATACGAAAAAAGAAATCTCCATAACCCCGTATAGTTACTATGGCTATGGCATAAAGCGGTTTGATAAAGACTATAACAGGCATCGTCGATTGCAGGAAAACAACTCTTTCAATTTGCCTCGTTTAGATAGCCTAAGCAAATCTTCAACCACTGTTCATGGCTCTAAGTCGTTGTGGGGACAACAAACAGCAAAGGCAATTAGCGTATGCAAGAGCAAGCCGATACTACTAGTGACAGCAAATCCTAATGAAACCGCTGCCTTGCTGGAAGACAAGGAATTCTTCGTATATACATCTGGCAATCGTTCCAGCATTCCTGAAGATGCACTGTATTACGACATAGGCCGCTTTGGCCATTATGATGCTGTCCATTTCCAGCTTCCACAACAAGGATCTGCAAGAGCTGAATCTTCAGCATTGTCACTTGAGACGGCAATTCGAGCCCATGAGCCTTGTGCCGTAATCCTCGTTGGGATCGCTTTCGGCAAAGATTATGGGGAAGAAGGCGAAGGCTATCAGCGAATAGGAGATGTGCTGGTGTCATCGCTCATGACGGATTATGAAAGTGGAAAGGTGAAAGATGGCAAACTGAAGCCAGACGGAGTGATCGCTGAGCCAGGGCGGCAACTATTTAGCGCGTTTCAATACAAGTCTGCGACATGGGAATATAGAATAAACAGAAAACAGGCAAAATGCGAGTTTGGTAATATTCTATCTGGCGACAAAGTGGTTGACGACAGAGCCTTTAAGGAGAAGCTTTTTGATCTTTACCCTCGAGCAATTGGGGGGGAAATGGAAGGTCGTGGCGCCTACTTTGCCTGTAGGCGCCACAACCTTAATGAATGGATCATTGTAAAAGCGATATGCGACTGGGGCGATGGCAGCAAAAGCAAAGATAAGCAGAAACGCCAGAGGCAGGCTGCAGATTCGGCTGTTTCACTGCTAAAACACGTTTTTTCAGACAAAGATGCGCTCTCCAAGTTGTACAATTCAAAAGAGCCAGAAGATGAAAGCGAAGCTCCCCATTATTTGCTTGACCAAAATAAAAATTTACCAATAACTAGAAACCCTTACTTGATCGGTCGGGAAAATATTTTAGGCAATTTGCAGAAAAGAATTGAAGCCGATTACCCAAAAATCCAGCTTACAGGGATGGGCGGCATAGGCAAAACTGCAGTGCTTCAGGAGCTGTATTGCCAGTATTTTGACCTATGCAAGGCAGGTAGCACAACGGTTAGCCGCTTCGCATATATCGAATACATTGAAAACTTGGATAACAGCATCATGGGTCTCAATCTTGGAAGGGATCCTGACGATATACAAGATCAATGGCGCATGCTAACCAATTTAGCAAAAAAAGAGAAAATCCTTTTGCTGATTGATGATGCCAGCGGCGATGCAAAAACGAGCAGCAGCTCCTACATAAAAGACAAATCGTTTGTAAAGCTGTTCGCTGTAAATTTGGATATCGCTGTTGTATTTGCTGCTCGGAAATGGCTAGCCACAGAAGGCTATAGTTTCATCCCTATTTCCGTAGGTGGGTTATCAGAGGAAGAGTGCCTACAGGTTTTCGCAAACGCTCGGGCTCGAGCATGTAATGATGGAAGTGATGGCAGCTCAGCAGCAGTGGTTGCCCAAGAAGATAAAGACAGTTTGCTTAAAATTCTCAAAGATCGGGCAGGCCTTAATACGCTGGCTGTTGAGCGCCTTGGCGGCATTGCCGGTTACAAAGACTGTGGCATTTCAACCCTTGGCGAGCTGCTTGAACTAAAAAGCTTTGAAATTAGAATAGGCGAAGATGATGACGAAAAGCTTCAGGAACAAATAAATAAGCTTTATGCCATTAATGATATAGAGAAATTTGCCGGATTCGAAAGAAGCCAGGCAGTTTCTGTATTGGAAGCCTTTTCACTATTCCCGGCTTTACAGCTTTCGGCAGATTGCTGCGCACGCTGGATGCAAGCTGACTCAGAAGTAGCTCTTGAAGATATGAGGGAGCTGTTTTTATCCTTGTGGAAATCTACTTGGCTAGAAAGGCAGGGCGAAGGCTCAAATGCCTCGTACTCCATGCATGCTATAGTAGCTGCTGCTGTCCAGGGCCAACAAAGAAAATTGTACTCAGCGAAAGAGATGTTGGAGAAGCATATTGGGCTTATAAGAGCGTGCATAGATGATATTTCTTGGACTAGTGAGGAAACATTTAAAGTTGCCATGCCTTACGTTGGAGCCACTGATAAGATTGCGAGTTTTTTTGCACAAGCCTCTTTGGAGCTGGAAGCCAAAAGAGAGGAGGCTGGCCTTGTAGCTGTATTATTTAGCTGGCTAGGCAGTTACTATAATGATTATGGCGAATACACTAAAGCTTTAGAGCTAAATAAAAAGGCTTTGGCGATCTGCGAGAAAGTGCTGGGGGTGGAGCACCCGTCGACCGCGACGACGTACAACAACATCGGCGGGGTGTACAGCGACCAGGGCGACTACCCAAAGGCCTTGGAGTTCTATGGAAAGGCTTTGGCGATCCGCGAGAAAGTGCTGGGGGTGGAGCACCCGTCGACCGCGACGACGTACAACAACATCGGCGGGGTGTACAGCTACCAGGGCGACTACCCAAAGGCTCTGGAGTTCTATATCGTCAGCTACAAAATATTTTTTGTTGTGTTGGGCGATTCTCATCCGAATACCGAAACCGTCATGGCAAACATGGCATCCGCTTATCAGAGCATTGCTTCGGTTGAGCCATTTGATCAATGGCTTCAAAGAAAACTTATACTGGCGGAGGATACACCCGGATAACCAAAGAAGCTAGCTACTCCAATGGGCAGCCAGCTCCAGCCCTAATTGTTTATTTGTTCTACCAATCCCCACTTGCTTGGGCTTATTATTATTTTGGAGCTATATAAAAGAGATCGTTCCCTCTTTGCGGGGTCCGCGGTCACGCTCTGCTGGTATGTTATATCCGAAATAGCAAGAACAATACGCCTTGTAGCCTTCTGGGATTTTGTACTTCTCCATAAGCGCTTCGCCGTCTGGGCCTCCGAAAAAGTCCTTGTTCACATAAAAGTCCCAGCCAGTGCCCAAACCCATTGACGCTGCTGCCAGCAGCATGTTCTCCATTGCAAGTGACGCATCGATATGGGAGCACATCTCGTTTGTGTCCCCTGAGACGATGATCATCACTGGCGCGTTTCTTGTCCGCTCAATAGGAGTCATGTTGGCAAAAGGATGTGGCGGGGGAGCGGTTCCTCCTGGTTCTGCAGGCAGGGGCTCATAATGCTTTTCAAAGTTGTCCATCAAATCCTTGCCGAGCTCTGCCATACCTTCAGGAGACTTGATGACAGTAAAGTGCCATGATTGCCGGTTCATCC
This sequence comes from Eubacteriaceae bacterium, assembly GCA_009782875.1. Taxonomy (GTDB): domain Bacteria; phylum Bacillota; class Clostridia; order Eubacteriales; family Anaerofustaceae; genus WRIE01. The sequence goes on from WRIE01000014.1 coordinate 14,645, forward strand.
CGCTCGGGGCGATTTGCCCGCAAGCCAAGATGGTCTCCAAGATATCATCATTTATTGGATCTCCATTGAAAAACTTGTAGCTCCTGCGTTTTTCCATAATAGTGTCGATTACTTCATTTCTAATCATGCAAAATTGTTGCTAAAAAACATTTTAGCCTAGCTGCAACTCAAGCGCAAATCCCGCATCAAGGCAGTGGCATAGCTGTGCTTGAATGTTTAAAGCCATAAACCTTGGCACGCTTTGTATATGTTTTCTAGCGTATTCTCCTTCATCATTCTTTATATTTATAGATGCATTTGTGTGGCAGAATACAGGCAAATCTGTGGTTTGCAGATTTCTTCTGCTTGCTATGCAATTGCAGCAATAAAACCGTTTTGTTGTCTTTGATATGCTGGTTTTCCAAACATATTGTTTTTTATAGCTTGGTTTCTGGATTATGGCAATTAAGAATTGTCTTAAATCGAGCAAATAAGGCCGCCAACATTGGAATAGGTGGTGGTCAACCCTTTCATGGGCACAATAAACACTTCCTTGAACTGGCGCATAGACTCGATGCTCTTTTTTAATTCCAACGCGTTTTTTTCCGCCTTGCAGTGGGAAATCATCAGGGAATGGTCTTGCGAGCCTTTTCTGCTTTCAGCGACATATTCAGCCAGTTTCAGCAAAGCTTTGCTAAATGTCCTCGTTTTGTCTTTTAAACCGATCTCCCCTTCATCTGTGGCGTAGAGGATCGGTTTGATATGCAAGAATTGGGCAACCATGCCTTGCAGAAATGACATCCTCCCGTTCTTCATCAGCGTGTCGATATTGTCTAGAAGGAAGTAAAGCTCGCTTGCGTCCCTTTCTTTGTCAATTGCCTCAGCGATTGTGTCAAAGTTGTCGTCATTGTCTTCCATCATCTTGATTTTGTAGGCAAGGTGCGTCTGCCCCACAGATGCCGTCCTCCCGTCAACCACATGGACTTTCAGCCCTTTATGCTTTTCCATCAACATATGTTTTGCCATCAGCGCCGAGTTGTAGGAGGAGCTTAGCCTTGAAGATATAGTGATTATAAACACGCCGCTGGATTCGTTGTCATAGAGATTTACATAGTCATGGGGAGAAGGCGCTGATGTCTGTGCCACCTCTGGGCTTCTTTTGATAGCCGCCACCAATCGATCAAGGTCGATTGTATCATCGTCAACGAAGTGCTCGCCCCCAACATCAATATGGAATGGAGCGACTCTCACTTTAAGCATCTTTTCCAACTCTTCATTGAGGTCGAGTGAACTGTCCCCTATAATTTGAAAACCCATTAATTATTCCTCATCCTATTTAGGTTAATTTGACACTCCACACTGCTAAAGCCGCGGGATTTATTATAAAATTGCTAAAAGAACATTATTCTCAAAGGGCTTGCAGGAAGCCACATATACGGTTGCATTAGCCCCCGCTTGCTTTTGAGCCATATTCATCATAATCGCTTCTTTGCCATATTGTTGCTATTTAGCAAAATAAATTGTGTCTATGATACGATATTACTAACAAATGCCTTTATCCCACGAACAGGCTGCGGGTTGTATGGCAGGGGAATTATAAAGCCGGGCTTGCTGCCGTATACTAGCTAAACACCTTTTCGGCAATGCTCAGCTCAAAGATACTGGTTGTTTGCAGTGCCCGACAGAGTTTTTATCTACAAACCACAAACAAGGGATTTGCAGCTTTTTTCTTTAGCAATTAGTTTAGTCGATTTAGTCAACAAGGTCTTGTGTCTTGGATCCACCACAAGCTGCCAGCTTTAGGTGTTGGTAGTGGTATTATCATCAATGCCAGGTTTATAATGCATTTTCTATTAAATTGGTTTGAAAGCTTGCTTGCCCGATAAGCAATGGTTAAATTTAGAATGCGAAACAATAAAAAAGTTGCACACCCTCTTTCGACCCCTCATTGCCACTGGAACAATGGACGCGCTCAAACCAGGCTGCTTCGCGGCACCTGCACCTTGCCCCCATGCCGCTGCTTCCTTCCGGACCTGACGGGGTTTAAGGGGATGCATTGCACGAAACCCAGTTCTCAACACGCTAATCGCAAAGCACAACATGGCGCCGATAAAACCCTAGAGAGGGAATTCGGCCCTGCTATGGCGGATTGCAGGTACAGGGCACCGCCAGCTCCCCGCTTAGTGCAACTGGGACAATTATAAGCCCTCATTTATTCAAAGTCAATCGCATGGTTTTATATACGTGAACCTAAGTAGAATTGCAGCCATAGCAGCTATTCAGCCATTTTTCAAACATAATTAATCTGTTCATTGACAAGGCAGTTGCTTAGTGATACAATATTGTGGCTGAACAAGCTTTTTTTTATTGTGTGAAAATTTCAATTGCAGGCAGTTGAATGGATATAGCTGATATATATAAGAATCAACACGTGGTGGGCACAAACCAAACCCTCAAGCACGTGCGGGCAAAATCCGCTGTTATTGTTTTTCTGGCTGAGGACGCAGCCGAGAAGATAAAAGGGCAAATTATAGCAGAATGCGAAGCGTTCGGGGTACAGGTAAAGAGCGCGCCAAGCATGAGACAACTTGGTAATTGCTGCAATATTGGCAGAAATGCCGCTTGCGCAGCTGTTATAAATAATTGACAAGGAGGAAAGGATGCCGACAATCAACCAGATTATCCGAAAAAACAGGGAAGCCGTAGTCTCAAAAGCAAAGACTCCGGCCCTCAAAGCAAACCCGCAAAAACGCGGTGTATGCACAGTTGTCAGGACTGCAACGCCGAAGAAACCAAACTCTGCAATGCGTAAAATCGCAAGGGTCAGGCTCTCAAACGGTATTGAAGTCACTGCCTATATCCCTGGTATTGGCCATAATCTGCAAGAGCACAGCGTTGTGTTGGTCAAAGGCGGCAGGGTTCGAGACCTGCCAGGGGTGCGCTATAAAGTGATACGTGGAACCCTAGACACCTTAGGTGTATCCAAGCGTATGCAAGCAAGAAGCAAGTATGGCGCCAAAAGACCAAAATAGTGATTCGCTTTTTAGATATGAGTGGAATTCCGGCTTGTATTTTTTATATAAGCGCACACGCGGCTTCTTGCCGAGTACCGATGAATCATCACTTTTCTAGTAGGAGGGAAGAGTAGTGCCGAGAAAGGGACCAGTTCCAAAACGTGAAGTATTGCCCGATCCAATGTATAACAATGTCATAGTCACCAAGCTTCTGAATAACATAATGCTTGATGGCAAAAAAGGTGTCGCCCAAAAAATCGTATATGGCGCCTTTGACATCGTAAATGAAAGAACAGGCAAAGAGCCTCTTGAAGCATTTTTAGAGGCGCTGAACAACATCATGCCTGTATTGGAAGTCAAAGCCAGAAGAGTAGGCGGAGCGACTTACCAGGTGCCTCTGGAAGTCAACCCCTATCGAAGGCAAACCTTAGGTCTGCGCTGGCTTGTGGCTAATGCCAGAAACCGCAACGAACGGACCATGAAGCAAAGGCTCGCGGGAGAAATCATGGACGCGCTTAACAATACAGGCGCATCTGTGAAGAAAAAGGAAGATACCCATAGAATGGCAGAAGCCAACAGGGCTTTCTCCCACTATAAATGGTAGCCAGCAGGTCAAATGGATATAAAAACTATTGCCAATATCCGTAATATCGGGATAATGGCGCATATTGATGCAGGAAAAACAACAACAACTGAGCGGATACTGTTCTACTCGGGCAAGATCCGCAAGACCATGGAAGTGCATGAGGGCGGAGCCCAAATGGACTGGATGGAGCAAGAACAGGAGAGGGGCATCACGATAACATCGGCTGCCACTACTTGCCATTGGCAGGATTGCGAGATTAATATCATCGACACACCCGGCCATGTGGATTTTACTGTTGAAGTTGAAAGATCACTTAGGGTATTGGATGGAGCAGTTGCTGTCTTTTGCGCAAAAGGCGGCGTTGAGCCACAATCTGAAACCGTTTGGAGGCAAGCCGACAAATACGGAGTGCCTAGGCTTGCTTATGTCAACAAAATGGACATATCAGGCGCAGACTTTTTCCATGTTATCGATATGATGAGGCAACGCCTTGGAGCGGCTCCAATAGCCATTCAGCTCCCGATCGGCCAAGAAGACACATTTGCTGGAATTGTCGACCTCATCACCCAAAAAGCGTACTACTATGAAGACACTGAAGGCAAGGAGATCAGGGAAGGGGAAATACCATCTGGTCTAACCCAGCAAGCAGCTGAATGTAGAGATGCGATAATCGAGGCATTAAGCGATTTTGATGAAGAGATAATGGGCAAGTTTCTTGAAGGCGAGCCAGTAAGCGATGTTGAGATAAAAACTGCTCTAAGGGCAGCTTGCATCCACTCCGGCCTTGTTCCGGTGGTTTGTGGCTCATCTTTCAAAAATAAAGGAGTGCAGATGGTTCTTGACGCTATCGTAGATTATCTGCCTTCACCCCTTGAGGTCTCTGCGATCAAGGGGATCAACCCAAAGTCTAAGGAAGAGATTGAACGCTCTCCCCTAGGCGAAGAGTTTTGCGCTTTGGCATTTAAGATTATGACAGACCAATTCGGCAAATTGGCCTTTATAAGGATTTATTCCGGAACGCTGAAGTCGGGAAGTTATATCTATAATGTATCAAAGGGCAAGAGGGAGCGGGTTGGCAGGATATTGCGCATGCATGCCAATGACCGCTTAGATTTGCAAGAAGCCACTGCAGGCGATATTGTAGCTTTGCATGGCGTAAAGGAAATTGGCACTGGAGACTCCTTGTCTAGCGAGCATGCACAAATACTGCTGGAAAGCATGGAGTTCCCGGAACCAGTCATTTCTGTGGCTATTGAGCCAAAGACGAAAGCTGGCCAAGACAAAATGATCTCTGCCTTGATGAAGCTTTCAGAGGAAGACCCCACATTCAAGTTCAAAACTGAGGATGAAACCGGCCAAACACTTATTTCTGGGATGGGCGAATTGCATTTGGAGATCATCGTAGACAGGATGCTGCGTGAATTCAGGGTTGAGGCGAATGTAGGAAAGCCCCATGTCGCATATAAGGAGACAATCACAAAACCGGCTTCAATCGATTACCGCTATGTCAAACAAACAGGCGGCAAAGGCCAATTTGCCCATATTGTGCTCAATATTGAGCCCAATGAACCGGGCAAGGGCTATGAGTTTGAAAGCAAGATAGTGGGCGGGGCAATACCAAGAGAATATATAGAACCAATCAGCGAGGGGATCAAGGGGGCAATGGAAAGCGGAGTGCTGGCAGGCTATGAAATGCTCGATATCAAAGCTGTGCTGGTTGACGGGTCATTCCATGAGGTTGACTCATCAGATATGGCTTTTAAAATTTGCAGCTCATTGGCTTTCAAAGACGCTGCCAAGAAAGCTGGCCCAATACTGGTTGAACCAATATGTAGCATTGAAGTCACAGTGCCCGATGAATACACAGGCGATATCATTGGCGATATAACGTCAAGGCGCGGTAAAATCGAAGGCATGGAGACTATCAGCGGCGCTTGTATTATTAAAGGCTTTGTGCCGCTGGCTGACACATTCCAATATACCACCACCTTGCGCAGCAAGACCCAGGGTAGGGGAGTGCATACTTTGCAGTTCTCCCACTACGAGGAAGTGTCATCATCAATTGCTCAAAAAATTACCGGAAGGTTTTAAAGGAGAATAAAAATGGCAAAGCAAAAATTTGAGAGAACTAAGCCGCACGTCAATATCGGGACAATCGGCCATGTGGATCATGGCAAGACTACTCTCACAGCGGCCATAACAAAAGTGCTTAACGATCGGTTCGGCACAGGGGCATATGTGTCTTTTGAAAATATCGATAAAGCCCCAGAAGAGAGGGAGAGGGGCATCACCATCTCTACAGCCCACGTCGAGTATGAGACACAGAATCGCCACTATGCCCACGTTGACTGTCCTGGTCATGCTGACTATGTAAAGAACATGATCACAGGCGCAGCCCAGATGGACGGAGCAATCCTGGTAGTCAGCGCAGCTGACGGCCCAATGCCCCAGACAAGGGAGCACATTCTCTTGGCCCGCCAGGTTAACGTGCCTTCCATGGTCGTATTCCTCAATAAAGAGGATATGGTTGATGACCCAGAGCTCATCGAACTAGTGGACATGGAAGTCCGTGAGTTGCTTGACGCTTATGATTTTCCTGGAGACGACACTCCAATTGTCGTAGGATCAGCCCTAAAAGCCCTTGAAGACACTGCAAGCGAGTGGGGAGACAAGATCCTCGCCCTTATGGACGCGGTAGACAGCTTTATTCCGCAACCGGAAAGGGAAATCGACAAGCCGTTCTTGATGCCAGTAGAAGACGTTTTCTCAATCACAGGCAGGGGCACAGTTGCCACCGGCAGGATCGAGAGAGGTGTCATCAAGACAGGCGAAGAGGTCGAAATCGTAGGAATCAGAGACCAGATCCGCAAATCGGTGGTCACTGGTGTTGAGATGTTCCGCAAGATCCTAGATATCGGAGAAACCGGAGACAACATCGGCGCTCTCCTTCGCGGAGTTGACCGCAATGAGATCGAGAGAGGCCAAGTGCTTGCGAAACCGGGATCCATCAAACCGTTGACAAAATACACCGCAGAGGTTTATGTGTTGACAAAAGAGGAAGGCGGACGCCATACACCATTCTTTAACGGATACCGCCCACAATTCTATTTCCGCACAACCGACGTGACCGGAGTGGTCAACCTTCCAGAGGATGTCGAGATGGTTATGCCTGGTGACAACATCACAATTTCTGTCGAGTTGATCACCCCCATCGCCCTTGAGAAAGAGCTTCGCTTCGCCATCAGGGAAGGCGGCAGGACAGTAGGCTCTGGTGTTGTTGTCGATGTAGTCGTATAAGCAAAAAGTTTTCAAATATTTTATAACTAGCCCGGCATAGCAGACATTGCTGTGCCGGGTTTCTATGTATTTTAGTTATGCAAGTGTTCCACTTGGCAACTTCTGTTTCTCCTTTTCAAGAGTGTTTCAAAGCCTCATGTCCCAGTTTTTTGAGAGAAACAGCTGGCCTTGCTTGAAGCCCCCGCTGCTTGCGCTTTTTTTATGCGGGAGCTCCGTAGCAGAAACCATTTCTCTAAATGATTATTCTTCCCTCAGCCCATGTATTGTTTTTCGACAAAGTAAAATTAGCTAAAGGGCCATCCGCTTTGGTTTGTAATTATCCGAGAAGCCCTTTTAGCCAAATGAAGGGATTGTCTCCTTTGCCTTGCTCTTTGTAAACATTCAATACATCAAAGTGGTCAACAGGGTTGTCGATATCTCCCACTGTTTCAAGAACATAGGGAATAGCCATAGCATCGAGAGCTGCAGTGAACCGCTCTGCCTGGCTAAAATCCACGATTGAGTCCATCTTCCCATGAACCATGAAAAATGGGGGATCCGACTCATCTAGATAATCAGCAGTATTCGGGATGTCATATGGGCTGATAATGCTAATCACACCAAATAACTCCGGTTTGTTTTGGTTGTTTGCCCTTACTGCCGCAGCAGATGTCAAAGCCCCTCCTGCCGACACACCGGCATAAGCCAGTTGTTTAGTGTTGATGCCCAGTTCTGCCGCATTATCCACAAGCCAATCCATCGCTGCTTGGACATCAGCAAGCTCTTGGGCTATAGACTCAGGATTATTGCCCAGGAGGCGGTAATTGACTGAAGCCATCGCAAAACCATGGTCTAGGGCGTTGATTGCGAACCTGGAGGCATCAGATTTGTCGCCTTGGGTAAACCCGCCTGGATGCGCATACACAACCAGCGGCCACCCGCCTTCTGGCGCTTTTTTATCAGGAATGTAAAAATCTAGGCATTGGAGCGCATCTCCATCTGGCAGGTAGGGCAAATCGTTGTAGACAATATATTTTTGGCCTTGTCCTGTCTGGGCTTCTGTTCCTTTCTTGTCAAACATTCTATCCTCCGTATAATAAGATTGTTTGCTTTTATGTTAGTTGTATTTTTTTCTTTTGGCAAGAGTTCCCATGGATTTATATTTCATGGGGCTGTGGTCGTTTTTCGCATATGTCGAGTTAGCCGCCGGTGTGGATAATGCAAAACACACTCCATGCCGGTTGCGATTTGCTATGTCCAAGGCCCGCCTAGCGGCTGTAGCAAAGGATTTAACAGGGGCAAGAAAACCAATTTCCATTTTAAACAATACTTCCAACTTGGTGTATCCATTCCAGATAGTGTCTTGAACAAACTTCATCCAGGCAAAACGCTTCAAGTAGCCTGCTTGAGCCGGTCTTCCTTAAAATAGCAATAACAGCCTTTTTTATTATGCCTTCTCGCTTGCAGCCAGGGCAGAAGTTTTTCACAAGTAATAAAATTGGATGTAACCAGATCATTGGTATACACGTCGGGCAAGTAACATATATCTGCCATATAGCAGACATTGCTGGACAATTAAGTTTGCCATCATTTGAGAGGCGCCAAAACAACACAGCCGCCCATATCCCCTAGCAAAAAAATCATTAGTTTACATTACTTTAGTTTTTGCTTATTAGACACTAACCAAAGGGATTGCCTGCTATAATTAAACAATGCCAGAATGAAATGGGGTGGATGCATGTTTTCATGGGTTGACTTGCCCATAGCCGGGATTTTGGTATACAACATATATGAAGGCTACAGAAATGGTTTTGCAAAGTCTTTAGTGTATTTAGTGCGATTCATTGTATGTTTGATTGCCAGCTACACACTTTGTGGAAGAGTTGCGGATTTTTACTTAAAGTATACATTTTGGCCGGCAAGGATGGAGAAGATTATAGCTGAAATGTTTGCCAACTCTGTCGGGTTTACTTTTATGGCAAAAAGTGTGAGCCAATTTATAGTAAATATTGCCGGCTTTATTACTGTGTACATAATTTTGTGGCTTGTTTTTTTGTTTGTGATTGCAATTTCAGACCTGATTACAAACTTGCCCATTTTAAAGACCTTCAACACAGCTGCAGGCACGCTTGTGGGGATAGTGAAAGGATTATTGGCAAGTGTCATAGTTTCCTCAGTGTTTTGGGTGCTTGGCTATTTTATTCCCCCATTAATGACCATGTGCGAAAGCTCTGTGCTAGTCAAATTTTTCTACTTGGGCAGTTTGCTGAATCTGGCAAGGTAAGGTTGGTGAATATATGGATTTTGATTACAGCCTTGGATCTATAGTCCAAATGCGCAAGAAGCACCCTTGCGGGTCTTTTGAGTGGGAAGTGCTGCGTATGGGGGCAGATATAAAGATACGCTGCCTTGGGTGCGACCGGCAAGTTATGCTTGCCCGCTCGAAGTTTGACAAAGGCATAAAAAAAGTCGTCAGCAACAAAAAGGATGGCATGGGGTAAACCTGCCATCCTTTTATGACACCTCTGTAATAGTGATATTGGTTTCACAGCCAAAAGGAATTGGCGAATTACGATAGTTGGTACGCGACTGAAGAAACAATCCGGAAATACATCAAAAAACGAGAATAGGAAAGCAAATTAGAGGATGTGGCTAGTAGGGCTTTTTTAGACGCTTGTGAAACCGACCTTCATTCGTCGGTAGTGGCATTGGGCCGGCCTGCTCCTCGGCAAATCGCATAGTAAAAGTGTCCAAGCGCTTAGGAACAAAGCTGCTGGAGCTTATAGCGCTATTAATATAGAACGATCGAGAAGAACCCGAGCCTATTATTTCCGGCATTGTAGGTCATTTTGAGTTTTCTTGACAAACTCACGATATCCATTCCACTTCCTTCCATCGAGTATTGGCGCTCATCTGGGTAGAGGCATGGCTCATCTGTTTTTGCAGAGCATTCGGGGCAGATCCTGCAGCCTCCGCCTCCTGCAACCCTGGCTTCCTCTCCTTTGAGCTTCTCGCGAAGCTCCTCAAGCATTGACCTTGGAGTTTGTCCACTCTCATCCATAATCTCATAGCGGCGCCCTAGGGTGACAAGCTTGTTGAGCACAATGGCATTTTCGTATTTCAAAAACCTGGCAGCATTCTCTTCCCTAGTTCCTGACCGGGGAGGACAGGAATGGTTTTGCCCGTAATTGCCGCATATGTTTTTTGCACATTGTGCAAAGACTGCGTCTGAAAAGATAATCTCTGTTGTTGGGATTTTCACGTACTCATCGAAACCTATTTCTTCAATTGCTAGTATGATTCTTTCTTCTAAAGACATGATGATAACTCCTTTTCAGAAAACTTGGTTATAATCCAAATATCATAATAATTCTATACCATTATACTGCATGCAAGGGCAATCAAAAACCTCTCGGTCTTCAACATTGCAATTAGCAATGGGTATTGGCAAGGGGGAGATTTCGCCCGGAATCCGGTTACACATTTCCAATTTTGTTTGAAACATTTTCAGTTTTTTGGAATCTCCCTCTCAAACCTGTAACCGCAGGTAACGGGTATGCTAAAATTAAGCGCATGTATCCAGCCAGGCTTTGTAGCTGTGCAGCGAAAAGCATATCCAGACGCATTTATGTTGTTAAGGAGGTTTGCCTCAAATGGGGACAAGAAGAATTGTGGCGGTTTTTCTCGCCATTGCCATTATCGCCGGTTGCGCTGCTTGCAACAAGAAAAAATCTGCAAATAGCCAAACCGCAACGGAAAACAAACAAGAGACAATAATAGAAGACATCCAGGAACAGTCTGTACCTGGTTACAGCAAAGATATGCAAGAAGAGCTAGATGCATGCTGCAACGAATTTGGCACTTTGCTAAACGAAGCGATTCCAACAGAATGGGACGTGGCATACCTTCTCGGTGAAGTAGAAGAAAGCCGGGAAAGCTATTTATCGGTATTTTACTTTGTCGAATCGGAAACAAATAATACCATAAGAATGGACGAAATTCCAAAAAGATATGGTATAAAGGAAAGTGTTGTCGAAGGTTGCAACGAGCTGTTATCACAGCAGGTTCTTAGATTAAACAACTGTTTTAATGCCAATGGCTATGCCCATTGGGACCAAATGACTTACATATTAGAAAATAATGGTGATTTTGAAATCCGCTACAAATACCACGCTATGCAAGAAGAGATCGTGGCGGGAAAACGGGAAGCCATATGGGCATTTGAGACTTTCCGGCGCTAATGCATTTTGATTGGTTAAAAAAGGCGCCAGACAGCTTATGAACCTAAACGCATATAGGCTGCCTGGCGCTGTTTTTATAGTTATGGCCAATTAAATCGTTTCATAGCTTGTATCTTCGACAATTTCTTTGGCGGCTTGGATAAACGCTTCAAGTATCATCGTATTTACTGGCTTGTCTTCCGGCTCATTGTAGAACATAAACTCTGGATGCCATTGGATCCCCCAAATGAATGGTTTGCTTACTGCATAAACCGCCTCCACAACACCGTCCCCTGAAGCAGCCATTGTTTCCAGCCCCCTGGCCAGCTTTTTCACAGATTGGTGATGGCTGCTGTTGACCCCAATCTGGCTAGAACCCAACAGCCTTTCCAAAGGGCTTAATTCGACGATATCAATAATGTGGGAGATTTCATCAAATGGTTCCTTTTGGTTGTGCTCAAGGCCGCTTGACGGAAAACTAGTTGGGATATCTTGGTAGAGGGTTCCCCCCAATGCCACATTCATCAACTGCATTCCCCTGCATATTGCCAATACAGCTTTGTCTTGCTCATACAATGAACAAAACAGCTGGGATTCAAAATAGTCCCTCTCGTGGCTGGTTCTTGGGCTTACCTTGTCGCTTCTTTCCTCTCCGTAATTCTCTGGGCAAACATCTGGTCCTCCCGTGAAAATGGCGCCATGGGCTATATTGGCAATCTGCTTTATGTCTGATTGGGATGCGCTCATTGCAGGGATTATGGGAAGCCCTCCAGCCTGTATCACCGGCTCAATGTAGTTGTTGTAAATAAAAGTCCGCTCATTCTCGCTGTCTTTGAACGGGAGTATCAAGATGATAGGTTTGTCCAACGTAGATTTACCTCCCGGTTTGCATAAAATAGTTGGTTATATCTTGGGCGCTCTCAAAACTGTTTATTATTTCAGGCTTGGGCACCATCATGCGCATAACAGTGTTTGGGTAGTACTCGTAAAGCTTTCCGCCAAGCTTTTTTGCAAAGGTTTTAAAGTAGGTGTCATAAATATCGCTGGAAAGCAAAAGCGCAAGCTTGTGCAGATCCAAATTGCCAGCATTTTTGCTGGCTACCATAGCGTATATGTCAGCCGAGAAAAAGTGGCCTTGCCCGTCAAAGGCAAACTTGTTTTTATGGCATTTATACGGAAAAATTATTTTTGGTTGCTCAAAGAGCCCTTTGGACCTGGGCCATTGCAGGGCATACCAGTTTCTTGCCCCAGTCCGCACTTCCCGTCGGCTTTCTAGCTTTTCCCTGTAATCCCATAAGCGGGCGAGTGTTTTTTCTATCTCTGTGAGTTGCGACGTGTCATCCACGTATAAAAGCCACAAATCGCTAGGGGTGATAGTCCCAAGTTCAGTAATATTTTTGCCCTTGAGCCATTTTACTCCACACTCTTTTATCAGCTCTTCGTATCCTCCATTGGTTTCGCTGACAATGAAGGCCTGGTCGCATCCAGAAATGATGCCTTGGAAAGACTCGCATATGTCTGAGAGCTCAAGTGTGCATAATTCTTTTACTCTCTTTGCGATGTCCTGCTCATCAGGCGTGCAAATGGAGAAGCCGCCTTTTGCCAGGGAGTCTTGCACGATTTCCATGTCAATGGATGTGCCTGGGATGTTGGCGATCAAATCGAAATCTTTGGCGGTTACCCTTTTAGCGTTAAACACATTGCCTTTAAACACCACCTTTGTGGCATGTATAATCAATGGGTCTATGCCGATGCCTTCAAAAGGGCGTATGCCATAATAGTCGATGAATGTTTGGAATGTGAAGCTGGAAAGCAGGTACTCCCTGAGTTTGTCGGCAGATTGTGATTCGAGGAAGTACCGGCTTGTGATAAAGAGCATGTGCCCCCCATAGCGCAACATGTTGCTGGCAAGGGCGAAAAAGCAGTAATGGACATCAGCCTTGTCGTAGTATACGCTTGAGTACTTTTTGTAAAGCTCTATTTTATACTCTCTTGTCACTTTTTTGTGTCCGATATACGGGGGGTTAGTGACAACCCAGTCAAAACTTGCCGGCTCAAACAGCTGGTCTGCCTCGATAAGGGAATCGGCGGCATAGATGTTTTTGCACTCCACAAAATCTGGATTTAGAAGAGCAAGGGATAAAACCGAAATAAAACGGGCTTCTCGAGAGGACTCGATGCCGTAAATATTGTCTTCTAAAATCCTAGTGTGGAGGATTTTTATCGGGGTTGCCGATTCTGAGGTGTAAAACTTGTTCATTAATGCCCTGTAGAAAGCTATTAGAAAATTTCCGCAGCCGGATGAGGGGTCTAGGATCTTGTCGGAGGCTCTGATATCTTCCCTCATCACAGAAGCAAAATACTCAAGGATCGATTCTGGGGTATAGGTGATGCCGTACTCTTTTTTGATGCTTGCAGGGATTCCTGCTATGTAGATCTCCCCTAAAACCAACTCGCTTGAAAGGGTTGAATTCTTATTCTCGTCCAGGATAAAATTTCGAATTACACTCTTATCTCTTTTGGTGAAATTTGGCGCTGTCTCAGGATAAATACTGGATGGGGCTTTGCTCCAGATAGAGATTATGTAGTCAAATGTAAAATTGCCGATTATGTCATCAAGGTGTGAAGCCACATTAAAGTAGCCGCGGTCATGGAGTATTTTCAAAAATGCTATTTTGACTGCGAGCAGAGGGCTTTGCAAGACTTGCCTTGTCTTGTTGCTTGTCGAGATAGCTTCTTGCTTAAGATTCATCAAGCCTCCCCCCTCCTTATTGTTATTAATTTGGTTCTCCATATTGTTATATAATTACAAAGTTTCCAGTTATAGAGCTATAGCATCAATAAGGTACCATCCACGCCTTCATTAGAAAAAACGGGGCTCGTACGGGCAAAATACTATTTAAACTGGCTTCCTTTCTCCAGCTCGCTAGCTATCCTTGAAATATCTGCGAAGAACCTGTTCAAACGCAAATAAAAGCTGTCAAATCGTGTTTTCAAGTATAGTATGAAAAGGAGGCATGAGAAAAGGAGCAAAAAAGCTGCTATTGGAATCAAAAGCTCAAAGTACCTGCTGAAAATTTCTAGGCTCATATTATCCACCATTATAGCATAATTGGTTTATTGTGCGCAAAAACTAATGAACTTAGAAAAAAACATGAATTAGCTTATATAAGCATGCTATAATTATATTTAGGCAGAGGCGCGCATGTTGATGAGTATGGAAGTGAAGCTAGGCAAATGGCAATGAAACTCTCAAAAAGGCACATGCGCCGAGAATCGTTGTATTGGCCTGCAATGAGTTCGGTGGCGTTCGCGAATAGTGCCGTCACTGTCATTTTCCTAGTAAAGGGGAATGGAGAGCTGCCCATAAGCAAATGTTCTTTTTGTTTACTTATCGAGGCCTGTATGGCCTTTATTTTATTTTCAAGGCTAATTATGCAATTGGAGGTGTTTCATAAATGAAAAAGTTTGATGTTGCGGTAGTCGGGGCAACCGGTGTAGTAGGGGAGAAAATGCTGGAAGTTTTGGACCAGCGCGATTTCCCTGTTGGAGATGTGTATGTTTTGGCATCACACAGGTCAGCCGGAAAGGAAATTAGTTTCAAGGGAAAAACTTTGGTGGTGGAGGAGCTGACCGATAAGTCATTTGAAGGCAGGGGCATTGATTTTGCCCTATTCAGCGCCGGCTCTTCAGTGTCGCTGGAGTTTGCCCCTATAGCAGCTGCCAATGGCGTAATCGTCATCGACAACTCTTCAGCATGGAGGATGGATGAAGGTGTTCCTTTGGTAGTGCCAGAGGTCAACCCTGAGGCTGCTTTCACGCACAAAAACTTGATAGCCAATCCAAATTGTTCCACAATCCAAGCGGTTGTGGCGCTTAAGCCGATTTATGACACATTTGGGATCGAGCGTATTATATTCTCGACATACCAGTCAGTATCAGGCTCTGGGATAGCGGGCATAAGGGATTTGGAGGCAGGCATCCAAGGCAAAGAAAACACATTTTATCCCAAGCAGATAGCATACAATGTGTTGCCGCATATAGATACGTTCCAAGAGAATGGGTACACAAAAGAAGAGATGAAGATGGTCAACGAGACCCGTAAAATTCTAGGGGACCAGGCTCTTAGAATCACATCCACAACTGTCAGGGTGCCCGTGATGTTTGCCCACAGTGAAGCAGTGAATGTTGAGACTAAAAAACCATTTGAGCTCGAAGAGGTATTTGCCTGCCTTGGCCAAGGAGAAAGCATAGTTGTCATGGACGATGTAGACAATGGCGTTTATCCCACTGCCCACGAAGCTGCAGGGACTGACCTTGTATATGTGGGCAGAATAAGGAGGGATTTTTCCACCGAGAATGCTTTGAATATGTGGGTTGTCGCAGACAACTTGCGCAAAGGCGCAGCGACAAACGCAGTGCAGATTGCTGAGCTTCTTGCTTCCCGAATGCAAGATTAATGACAAAGGAGAATAATTATGCTATTTAGAGGAGTAGGGACTGCGCTAGTGACGCCATTTCTTAATGGCAAAATTGATTATCCAACCATTGAAAAACTAATTAATAGACAAATTGAAAATGGTGTTGCAGCCATTATTATAAGCGGCACAACTGGGGAGAGCCCAACCATTTCCAATGAAGAAAAAGTTGAGCTTTTCAACACCAGCAGAGAAATAATTAATGGCAGGGTTTGCTATATAGCAGGCACTGGCACCAACAACACTGCTGAAGTGATTGCAATGACTAAAGTAGCTAAGGACGCCCGGGCCGACGGTGTTCTTGTCAACAATCCATACTACAACAAGTCCTCTGATGAAGGGGTTTACAAAAACTATGAGGCCATCTCCGATGCGGTGGATATTCCGATTATAGTTTACAATGTGCCCTCAAGGACAGGCAAGAATATAACCGCCCAGCTTGGGCTTGAGCTATGCAAAATCAAAAACGTTGCCGCTTTTAAGGAAGCATGTGGGGACATTGGCCAGATCGTCGAGTTTATGTCGAAAAAGCCAGAGGAGATACAAGTCTTTTCGGGCAATGACGACCAGACATACGCTATACTGTCCCATGGAGGCGATGGGGTTATAGCCACATGCGCTAATATCGCCCCGCGGATGATGGTTGACATAACGGACGCTTATTTTGCTGGAAACTACGCAGCTTCCCTTCAAGCCCAGTTTGACCTGCTTGATTTGTTCAAAGCTATTTTCAGCGAAGTCAACCCTATTCCATTGAAAACTGCCATGGGATTGGTAGGGCTTTGCAGCGATGAAATGCGCCTGCCGTTGACACAATTGACAGGAAGCAAACTTGAAAGCTTGAAAGCTGCTTTGGGAAGAAACGGTTTCAAGCTGGCGCAGGCATAATAGAAGGGGTTGCAATAAATCATGAAAATCATCCTAGCCGGAGCCAATGGCGCGATGGGCCACACGCTATCTGCCCTAGCGCCCAAAAGGGGTGTATCAGTGGTCGCTGGTTTTGACACACAGACAATCCCAACCAGATTTGGATACAATATATACGCCCAGTTTAGCCAGATAGTTGAGCAAGCCGACGTGTTAGTCGACTTTTCCCACTTCACTGCGCTCCAAGCAGTGGGCGAGTATTGCGTGCGCAACAACTTGCCGTTGGTCAGCGCCATCACAGGCTTGTCAGAAGAAGAAGAGGAGTACCTAGTCAAGATATCTAGTTCGACAGCAGTATTCCGGAGCGCGAATTTTTCGCTAGGCATCTCATTGCTTAAAAAGCTCACCCAGATCTCTTCGGGCTTGTTGTCAGGCAGTTTTGACATAGAGATTGTGGAATCCCACCACAACCGCAAGATCGACTCTCCGAGCGGGACAGCGCACCTGCTTGCCCAAAGCGTTATTGACGGCTCGCAGGAGGAGTTGAATCTGCTATATGGACGCGCTTTGTCAAAAGACAACAAGCGGGCCAAGGGTGATGTCGCGATACATTCCATCAGGGGAGGCAGCATTGTAGGCTCCCATGAAGTCATCTTCGCTGGTGAAGGGGAGCTGCTCAAGCTGACCCACCATGCTTTGTCAAGGGAAGTCTTTGCTTCAGGAGCGCTTTCAGCCTGTGAATTTATGGCAGGAAAGCAAAACGGGTACTTCACAATGGACGATATCGTAAGCGAAAAATTGAGAGACATCTGAAAATTAGCGGCGCAGAGTATTCTGTGCCGCTTTAGATTGCACGGTATAACCAAAATATTTGCTTTTCATAGCCCTTTTGGGATGGTTTATTAGTTTTTTTGTTATGCTTCCTGTTTGGTGATACTGTTCAATCATCTGCAGAGGTTTTTTCGTCCATGCCAATTCCAAAGCCGCTTGCCTCCCCGATTTGCCGCTATGCGGGATGCTTTGGTGCCCAACTCGGCAAAGGGCGTTATTAAGCCCACGCCACATTTGGCGGCGGGCTGCAAGGTTGGCAAACAGCATGGCGATTCCGTCCGCATAACGATAAAAGGAGCGGGGTAAACGATGATAACACCATATCTGGCTTTCAACGGCCAATGCAAAGACGCGCTTGATTTCTACCGCGGCGTCTTTCATTGCGATGAGCCGAAAATCATGCCTTACAGCGACTATATGCCAGAGGGGTCGAAAACGCCGCCTGAGCTGCTGCGCGAGTGGGTTATGCACGCCGAGATGGTCATCTGCGGCACGAATGTCTGGTTTGCCGATGAAGGAACGCCGCCGGTAGTGGGCGATAGTATCAAGCTGTCTGTCACGGTTCCAACTAAGGCTGAAGCTGCGGCGATTTTTGACGCGCTTTGTGGCCAAGGTGTTGTGACGCTCCCGCCTACTGAGACTTTCTATAGTGTGTTCCACTCCGCTGTGATTGACAAATTCGGTGTGGAGTGGAACGTTGTGGCGGAAGAAGCGCCGCAGGTGTAAATGGCCATTTGGATTAATGGCGCTTTTGGCACAAGGCAAAGCTAGCGGGAGAAGCTTAACGACTATGTGCACACGCACTTAAATCAAGAGGTAAAGGGGGATCTTTAACAATGGAAGATATTAAGTGGCCGACACCGGAGGAAATATCCGGCATGCTAGAGGGCTTGAAAGATATAAAACTACCTGCACCAGAGGAAATAGTTGGCATGCTGAAGGGTATGAAAGAAGACTTTAAAGATATCAAATTGCCCACAGAAGAGGAAATAGGCGAAATGCTGAAAGGCCTTAACCTGTTTGCGCAAGACCTAAAAGGGAGGATCTTTAACGATAACAGAGATTAGAGTATATGCGCCAGAGGAAGCAGCTGGAATACTGAAAGCCACACAGCGCACTCTCTACAACTACATCCAAGATGGGCAAATACCAGAGGAGCCGATATGGGACTCCATCACTACAGGAACCAAGAACAGGCACAAAGGGAGCTAGCAGGGAAAGCAGGCGTCAACCCAGCAGCCCTTCTTTTGTAAATAGGCATTAACGGAAGTAGAAACATGCAAAAACAATAGCCTTTTGAGCACAGATGCTTGAGCGCTATATGATGATAGCACATGCCATAATGGCATGAACAGAACATATACAACAGGCTGCAATTTAACGGACTTTCCGGAAACGATAAAAAGGTGTGTATCAAAAGTAAAAACCGACGGGATTTATTTGCGGCGTTCTGCGGCTGCTGCGATCCAGGGCGGCTAGCATTTTGGGTGATGATAACTTGATAACTGAAGAATAGATAGACATTGGGCATATGGGCGAAGAAACCGTTGTGGATGGAATTGCGTGTCTTGTGGATTTTCACTGCAACATGATGAAAATCTGTTTCGGTGTGCAGCTTGCGCCACATTCGATAAGTGTGCTATAGCTAAATGAAAATTCGCCCCTCACTCCCGAGAGGCGAATTGGATGTTAGATTTTTCGTGCGGAGAAGTTACTCTTCCTCAGTCGCTTCAATTGGATTTTCGTCTGCTCCCTTTGAATTATCCGAGGTTTCCTTGATTGGTTTTGTGACAGAAGACACAATCTACTCAATTGTGTCTGTTATTGGTTGCCCGTTTAGCGCCTTGTTCTCGACATCCAGTTTTTTCATAAGCTCTGGAATGCGCCCTAGGACTTTCGTCATCACATCGGCTTCATCGCCTCTGCCTCCACCAAGGTCGATAAATTGCGCTTTTTCTCCAAGGTTTGCCATAACAGTCGCTACGCTTGTGGCGACTTGGATTCTTACGTGCTGCAAATTACTAGTGGACGATGTCCCAAGCTCCGTAGAATTTCAAAACAAAAACACAGCTCCATCCACTATGGTATAATTGTGTTAGTGAACAAAAAATACTAAGTGAAATGGAGCTGCTATAATGGAAGCATACCAGAAAGAAAGCAAGCCAGTCAAGCAGGCTGTGCAAGTTATTGGCCAGGAGGCGGTCATTGGGAAAGCAAGCCAGGGGCTGCTGGCATTGCCGCTGGAGACCGGGCTGGATGTGATCGTCCAGCTAATGGAAAAAGAAGTTGAAGGTCTTGCAGGCGAAAAAGGGAAGCACGACAAAGACAGGGCTGCATACCGCCACGGCAAGGAGCAGGCAAAGGTTGCCATGGGCGGCAAGAAAATCGCTGTGGGCAAGCCCAGGGTGCGTGCAGTAGACGGCAGCGGAGAAATAGCCCTCGAAACGCTTTCGCTCTTCCAGAATGAGGACCCGCTGAACGATTCAATCCTTTCCAGGCTGCTGGCTGGTGCCAGCGCCCGCAAATATGTGCGGACAGAGCAGTCCGCGGAGCCAGCCGCGCAAGAGTCGAATATGAGCAAGAGCGAGGTGTCCCGCAGGTTCAAGGAAGGCATGAAAACAGCTATGGAGGAATTTTTCGGCCGCAAAATATTTGGCGGATATCCAGCGCTGGTGCTTGACGGGATGCAGTTGGGGAAAATAACCATTGTGGCTGCAATGGGGACCAGGGCAGGCGGCACAAAGCAAATGCTGGGCATTGTGGAGGGCGGCTCCGAAAATAGCGATGTTGTGAAAAGGCTTTTGGCGGATTTGGCCGGGAGGGGCTTGGATCCAAGCGAGCCCAGGCTATGTGCCATAGACGGCAGCAAAGCCCTTGCCAAGGCGATAGAAGACACGTTCGGGGGCAAGGCGGTTGTCCAGCGCTGCCAAGCGCACAAGAAGCGCAATGCGCTCAGCCGCCTGACAGAATCCGGGAAAAGCGAGGTTGCAAAGCGCCTTAGTTTGGCATATATGGAATTTGAATACAATGAGGCCCTTTCCTGCCTCGAGAACATAGCGGCTTATCTTGAAATGAGATACCCCGCAGCCGCTGCAAGCCTGCGCGAAGGCATGGAGGAAACCTTGGCAGTGGCGCGCCTGGAAATCCCAGGGCTGCCGAGGGCGGCTGTATGCTCTACAAACCCGATCGAGCCGGCGAACTCGTCTTGCGCTGGAGTTATACGGAGGGTATCCAATTTCAATAATGGCGAGACAGCCCTTAGGCAGGCAGCCGCAGGGTTCATGGAAGCAGAGAGGGGATTCAGGCGCATTAAAGGTTACAAGCAAATCCCTTCCCTTATTATAGCACTTGAACGTGAGACCGATAAAAAAATAAAGTCTACAAGTATAGCTTAAAAAATATAATTTGCCTTTAAAGTGGATGGATATCAAATTCCACGGAGAATGGGACACCATCTGAACAAGATTTGATAAGATGAAAGATATCGGCTACATTAGGATTTTTTATGTAAGGCATTATCCGAGAAGAGCGGCAAGCCATGGATTACATTAAACGAGATATGGAAGCAGAGTTTTTACTTGCCTCGACAGCTTTAAAGTGGTGGCAAAGTGGCGACAATGTGGCAATACAACCATGATTAAAAACTCATTGAGGGCAGCGACAGGAAGTATGTCACACTTGATGACATAGTCAACCGCAATGTTACGAAAACCGACCTTCGCGCATTCATCCAAACCTACTCGCCGCTGGTCTTCATCGACGAGGTGCAATATGCGCCCGAGTTGTTTAGCTATATCAAAACGCAAGTGGATGAATTGCAGCAAAACGGGGATTATTGGCTATCAGGTTCACAGATATTCCGTCTAATGCGGGGAGTCAGTGAAAGCCTTGCGGGATGTGTGGGATTGCTCGGTTTATTACCTTTGTCCCAAAATGAAATCTATAACCACAAGCCATGCCAACCGCTTGAACTCGAGTTTGATAGTTTGAAAGCAAGGGCAAGCGGAATCCCCAGTGCCACGCCAGTGATATTTTCACACGGATTTACAACGGCGGCATGCCGCAGGTTATTTCCGAAGGCGCAGATAGCCGCGACCGGTTCTTGAAGATTACAGCATGGGTGAATTGGCCTCCATCCAAGGCGATACGCAAAAACAGGGCATATGGCGATGTTTAAATTCTGACACCGCTGTGCCCTGTGTTTTTTTTTGCAAAATGGGATGTAGCCCTGCAGTTTAGAGGAATCCGAGGATTGTCCTGAACATCGAGTCTTCGTATGACTGTACCTGTTTTGCAATCAAGCCGTGGAGCTCCGGAAGTATATAGTCAAGGGATGCTTCGTAGTCAGCCGCATTGACATAGTATTTCGATTTGAAAT
Organism: Eubacteriaceae bacterium; assembly: GCA_009782875.1. GTDB lineage: Bacteria > Bacillota > Clostridia > Eubacteriales > Anaerofustaceae > WRIE01. The sequence goes on from WRIE01000014.1 coordinate 36,274, forward strand.
CCGGCAAGTCTTTTAAGGTTGCGGTAATGGTGTCTTCTTTTTTTGTTGTGACGCTTGCTTCCCCTGCATTGTCATAGAATGCGTTCTCAGCCACATAGTCAAGCACCGCATAGAAATTCTCCAGGTTTGTGCTTCCAAGGGTCAATGGGCTCTTGTCGAAGCAGAACCAGTAGTTGCCGCCTGGAGCCATGATGTCAACAAGCTCTTTTGCCTTGTCGATACATTGTTGTTTGGATCCGGTCTTTGTGAGCGTTATCGGGTAGAAGCCACCCAAAATATGTTTTTTGCCCAGTTTGTCTTTGGTGAGTTGTGGATCGCCAAATTCGAAGTAAAGGCGGGTTTGCTGTGGCAGGTCGTAGAGATGGTCTAGGTAGCGCATCCAGTTGTCTTCGCAGAATACCGAGAATTGCTGGCCGTTCTCTGCAGTTGCATGGATGAGTTTGTAGAATGATGGGTAGAAGAACTTCTCAAATTCTGGTGTTCGCATAAAGGTTGGCATATGCCCTGGCATGCCTGCTGCGCCCATATATGATGGCACTGCCGGTTTTGCGTAATGGACTAGCATTGGCAGGACTGCCTCTGTTGCCGCGATGACTTTTTCAGGATAGCGCTTGATATCCGATACGATATTGCTGAATCCTCTTGGATAGTCGGAAATAAAATCAAATGGCGCAAGCGAGCGGGAAGCATGGGCTGGGTTGTTCGAGAAGAAGCCATACTTTTCTTGGAGGCCAGCGGTCATCCTAGCCCTTTCTGCCCTGTAGTTGGTGTTGGCCTGCAGAGCCATCGCAAAAATCAAGCCTCTGCGCAAAGGATCGGTATCGAGGTTTGTATAGATGCGCGGCAAGATTTTTTCGATAAGGCAATCATAAGGGTTGGCAATGAATTCGTCATACTCGTCCGCATGGAGTGTGGAGATTTCGGGGTGTTGAATGAATCCGGATCGACTCATAACGTAGCCGGTTGATCCCATCATGTGTTGGAAGAGGGGCACTCTGAACGCATCTGACGGCGTCGTGTCAGTTTTCATGTACTGTACAACATCGTCTATCGCTTTTGGCAAGCCTTCTTGCGTCCACTGGGTGTAACCGAGGTCAAGATTAGCATTCTGCATGCACAGCTCGCAGGGGATGCCTACACTTATCGGCACGCGTTTTGGAATAATGCCGCCATATAGGTCATGGAAAAGTTTCGATCGCTCTTCATAAAGCTCTTTTATATCCATAGTTTTCTTTCCTCCTTGATTTTTCTTTCTGTTTTGTTTTAGGGAAAACTGTCACACAAGTTGAATTTTAGCAACTTTGCTCATTTTGTACACTAAAAACACTTGAATTATTTGAAATATTTGTGCAATTAAATATAGTTCAAAATTCGATTTCAATACAATCTTACAAGGTTTGGCCAATAGCGTCAAGAGAGTAATTCAATTTTATACATTTTTTGCTTGTAAATGACAGTACAAACCAGCTTTTCAAATTGTGTCTGGGCTAATCCACGACTCTATATCAATTTTCGCTAAGAAGCAAGCAGTACGATGCCAGCCGCTAGGCGCCTAATTGCAGAAATTGGACATAATGATTTTAAATTGCGACAAAATGATATTTTTTGAATAGATTCTAAAATATGGATTACACTAGATGCTTTCTAGTGGTAGAATATTAGCAAGGAAAACGAGAAGAAAGGGAGTTACAATAGCTATGAACACAATGGAAGCAATCAAAGCAAGAAGGAGCATACGCAGCTTCAACGCAAATCCAGTCGAGGAAGAGAAACTGCAAGCGATTCTTGAAGCAGGGGCTTGCGCGCCAAATGGAGCTGGCCTTGCTGTGTTCTACACAGTCGTCAGCGGCGATTCCTTGGAAGCGGTCAAGGGAAAGGCTGCAGTAGCGATGAAAAAAGAAGAAGGATTTGACCCGTTCTTTGGCGCCCAAACCGCAATCTTCATGTCAGCCGCACCTCACCCGCTTGGAATAGACGTAGCAAACGCCGCATGTTCTGCTGAGAACATGATGATAGCCGCAACAGATTTAGGTGTGGGCTCGATCTATCTGTTGGGTTTCCTTGCAGGTATTTTGAATAGTGATGAGACTTTCCCAAGTTTCTTAGGGCTGGATGAAGGGCAAAAACCGATTCTCTGTTTGGCAATTGGCTATACAGACAATCCGCCGGCACCACGTGAAGTTGCAATCAAGAATGTTGTATACCTAAAATAGCAGGTCAAAAGATAGGCAGAATGCCATGTTCTTTTGAAAACATAACACTTGCAACATGTTATCGGACAAGCTATAGCAAGCGGGGAACAGGATTAGAACTGTTTTCCCGCTTGTTTTTTCACTTGTGGCTCTAAGCCTTGCCATCATCCCATTTTTGAATGTGCTGTACATTGCTGCGGACAGCTTCACGGCAGAGGGGATTTGATTTTTGCCTTTGGTGTCCGGATAGCTCCGCTTGCGCTTGTTGCCGTTTGGGTAGCGTATCTGCTATTCTTTAAATTTAAGACAAGGAAACTTATGGCTGTCGCCATTTTGGTGCTTTTGCATGTGTGATGGACGTGTATATCGACTACCTGTTAGCAAAACTGCTTAGCCAGCCATGGCCGCAGATTTTTACGGCTATCAATTTCTTGGCGATGTTCGGCGCTGGCGCGACAATATTCATATGCGTAGCCGCAGGAGGATTAGCGGGTAAAAAAATACGCTATTGGCTGAGAATATATGCGAAGCTTTTCGGGCAATACGCATCCAGCATGCTAAGCCGGTATTATAAGATAGGCAAGTGTGGGGAGGGAAACAGGCTTGTATTGCTGCGTTGATGAGGTGTAGAGATAAATGAGCCCCAGGCTGGCATGCCAAGTATTGTCTGGAGCTAGTCCCTTTTCCGCCATAAAGCGCAGTTTTAAGCAACTTTCATTGGCATTTTTATCTGGTCTGGTTTTTGTTGTTTGCCAGCCCTCGCGTAAAGTTAGAAGATAGATGGTGTCTTGAGCCAAAACAATCTAATAAGTTTCTATTCTCATTTCTATGTTGTCACGGCCGAAGAAAGCAAATGCGACAAGATAGATGCTTTTTTTGCCGCCAATGTACTTTGCATGGTATCCTCTTTCAAGAATTTGGCTCATTGCTTCTTGTAATAAACTGTCAAATTTTTTTGATTTTACATCGTGGTCTGCATCAGGCGGGCACTCAGAGTATTTGAACTCCATTACATAGACTTTGTCACAAAGCTCAAGCACTGCATCAACACAGCCTCTTGAAGTGGAAACCTCGACATCCATCTCAAATCCCAAGACAACCAAAACTGCATAGAAGATAGAATGGTAATATGCTTCCCTGTCAACGTGGAGTTGGTACGGAATTGAGGCGAACAAACTACGCAGTATCTCTAACATGCCATGCAAGTCCCCAGTCGCTAAAGATTCCATAATACGGATTTTCGTTGTATCGACAAAGTGGCTGCTGTTGTCAGTAAGCTCGCAAACCAATTGCAGGGTAAATGCTTCATTGACTTCCTTGTTTGGGATTTCCAGTTGGTAGTAGGGCTCGCCTTCCCTGTATATCGTTTTTGCGACAGTGAGATAGCCTGTTTGGAAAAGAAGCAGCGCCAAGTCCATTTTATTGATGTCGAATATGTCCATGGCTTTTTCAGACACTTCAAGATTCTTAAGCCCAAGGTAAGAGTAAGGTTTGTCCTTGATGATATCAATAAGGAATTTTGGCGTTCCACTGGCATACCAATAGCTAGAAAATCTCTTCTGCTGTAAAAAACTGAGAAGCGAAAACGGGTTTATCAACCTGTTTTCGCCATCCCATGAATACCCATCATACCAATCCATTATTTTGTTCCGCAAGCCGCCATCTACTTGGAGATCGTCCAATGTTGACAAGATTTCGATATGGTCTCCAAAATAATCGTCTAGATCGCCAAGCCCGATGCCACAGATATTTGCATACTTTTTCGTCATGGTAATATCCAGCAAGTTGTTCAATTCTGAAAAAATTGATGTTTTCGCAAATTTGGATACACCAGTGAACATTGTGAACCTTAGGTATTGGTCCATAGACTTGAGTATGCCAAAGAAGCCCCTTAGCACATTCCTATTCTCCTCTGCTGTTTTTGCATCTAATATGTGGTCGATAATCGGCTTGTCATACTCGTCTATCAAAACAACGACTTGCTGGTTGTATTTTTTATATAAATACCTGATTAAGTGTTTAAACAAGTCAGATGGGATTCTGTGTTCGGATTCCAAGCCTTCTTCTCCAGCCAGCATTTTCAGCTCTGCAGCCAGCGACTCTTTCAGCAACTCTGGGGTCTCATTTGCTATGTTGCTCATGTCAAAGCGCACAACTGGGTATTTTTTAAACTCATAGTCAGAATTGTATATCCACAAGCCTTTAAATAGCTCTTTATCGCCACTAAAAACTTCACTTATCGTGTCAAGCAACAACGATTTGCCAAAACGTCTTGGCCTCGAGACAAAGTAGTATTTTGCATCATTGAACAGGCTATAGATATAACTTGTCTTGTCAACATAAACATATCCGCCGTGAATTATTTCCCTGAAATTTTGTATACCCAATGGAAGCTTTTTCATGGATCCCACCTTCACTTTATATATTATTCTTAGGTTTCCGCCACTACGGGCAGAGAATCAGCCAGCTTGATTTTGCTAGCAAAAATTCTCCTTAAATCAGCCAAGCCGGGACATACCAATTGCTCTTGTCAATGGGTAATAAATTTGATGCCAAACATACTACTGCTCCTATTCCGATTTCTGTTTTTAGATGGGCTGCGCCGCTTAACCTATTCTCGTCTCCAGGATCTTCTGTTATTGGCCTTAACACAGAAAAACTACTGGTTGCTACTTTTGGCGCAGACCCTTTCTTAATTTCAATCGGATTGACAATGTTATTCTGGTGTATAATAAGATCTATCTCTTTTTGTTTTGGTCTCTATAGAAGAACAATGGAGGTCTTTGGCCATTATTGATAACTTTTTAATATTTCTGACACGACCCATGTCTCAAAAAAAGCACCGTCCATGGCGCTGGCTTCTAGAAATTCAGATGAATTGACACGTGCAAGATACACGCAAAGCCCAGTGTCTAAAAGACAACCTAACGGCATGTTCCATACGCCCAAACAGCTTTTCTGGTACTACTTGGAATGGGCCAAATCCTGTTGCGTCAATTTCATTATTCGACAATCCGAGCATTCTCACTATTCCTGCACGCCCTTCAAGTGATTCTGTCACGTTTTTCATTAAATGAAATGTCTGTGACCCAGTTAGCCAGAAATCACCGTTATTCTTGTGGATGTCAACATAAACCTTAATATAGTCAAAAAGCTCTGGCGCATATTGTACCTCATCAATAACAACAGGAGGCGCATATCGCTGTATAAACAATTCTGGATCAGATTTTGCGAAAGCCCTGTCAGAAGGGGTGTCGAGTGCAACGTATCTCCTGTCTTTTTGCGCCAATTGTTGTAGCACTGTTTTTTTTCCAACTTGGCGAGGACCTGTCAGAAATAATATTGGAAACATGTTGCTTATTTCCGTCAGCACAGATTCTATGGCTCGTCCAATGAAAGGCATATAATTCCCTTATAATATGTATATTAAAATGCTATTTTAGATTAACATAAACTACATAAAATAATCAACCAATACTTCGGGTCATATCCCCGCTTGTCCATGCCCAAGACATCCTCCATATGAAGCACAGACTCTGCGCCATTAGATCCCTGACCTCGCTTTCATCCAAGAGAGTTTTATGTTTGTTTGTCGGCATGGCAGCCTCTCCTCAAGCAAATATTGCTATTTTGGGCAGTTTACCATGTTTTCTCATATTCTGACTTGATTTCGATACAGTTTTAATCTTTACAAGCACTAGATTGTTATTTTGAAAATGGCCTAAAGTGCTTGAAAGTATGTATCCATTGCTAATTATTACCATCAAATCCAGCGTGTAAGACCCAAAGATGCTTTTATTTACATTAGAAGCTTCCCGTATTAAGGCTGTAAGCTGGACTGTCAGTGCTCTTAGTAGTTAGTGAATGAATCAACTTGTTAGGTATGAGCTACTATTTCATGGCGGGTTGATAGAGCTGCAAAAACAAGCTATAATCATCTTATTTACAATACATGGCAATACAAGGATGCGAGCAATTAGATGCCAATTAGCATAGACATAGACAAGATCGCCATCTACCTTGACTCCAGATGCACACTGTCGCCCAGGCAAGGAAGCCCAAAGCAGACAGGTTTGGAGCCTATCCACAAAACTGTGTTCAATAACAAGAGCTTTGCCCCTAAAGAGCATATTGTTGAAGCTCTTGCAACTTTCTACGCTAACAAGAAAAACATTAGAGGCATTTGGGACAGCCTTACAGAGATTGAGCGGGAGTTTTTAACTCCAATTGTCCATACAAAAGGTAAAGAATTCCTTCCAACAACAATTGAAACAACAAAGAGACACAACCTCAGTTTTGAATTTGAAAACAGTTGGGGGCAAAATACCAGCGTTTTGGACAACTGCCGGTTTGCCAACCTTATATTTCTACACCTGCTTGAGATAAACAATATACAGTCAAAAGCGCCAATACTCTTCCCAAATGGCAGGGAAATGCCTTGGTTTGTTGTCGATGCCCTTGATGATGCAGTGGGCAAGTTCCAATATGAATATACAGAGTACGTCCCAAACAAAAAAGATATTATCATTTGCCGTGAAGGCAGGCTTTCTGACTTTGCTGCCTTGACCCGTTTGGCAGCAAGCGAGCGTTTCAAGGCAAAACCAAAAACCTATGACATTACTAAAGCCAAACTTGCGAAAATGCCTTTAGCTATAGGCTTTGATGAAGTTTGTGACAGGGATGGCAAATTCTGCTCTCCAAAAGAAGCCAGACGCAACAACGACTTCAAGGTTGCCCTTCCCATGTTCCTGTTGGCTGCAAACTCCGGCCTTCTTGACATAGACAGCGAAGGCGATACAACTCCAGGAAAAGAGTCAGCCGACATGCTTTCATGGGCTTACAGCGAGCTGGCTAAGATAATGCTCCAGGATTATATGAGATCGGATATGATATATGAGCTTGCTTATGTGACATATATAAGAGCTTATGATGGCAATTCGTGGATCCAGTGGCCTGAGGCAAGGCAATCGATGCTGAGCCTTTTAAAACCTGTCCAATTAACGAGTTTGTCAAGTTCGCGGATTTTGACAGGTATGCGCAGATGTTCCACAGAGATTTCTTCAGGAGGCTTTTGAATTGCGCCGTATTTATAAGCGGCTACAATAAATCCTACAGGTCAAGCGAGCCTAGCTGGGAAGAGTGCGAAGCCCAGATATTGCGCCTGTTCCTTTCTTTTTTGTCTGTGATCGGCATGGTGGATGTCGCTTACACGCAAGATGCCCCCCGCATTTCTGATGGGGATTTTTGTGTAGGATCGCCGGATTCAGGATAACCAATCTAGGGGCATGGGCGTTTGGCATGTCAGGCTCATATGAAGAGCTTGCGGCTCCCGACACCCAAGCCGCAGATGGGCAATTGCTAGTCCTAGCCGACTATACTGTAGTGATTTCAGGCCTGAAGCCACGCATTGAGCATGAGACATACTTGAGCAAATTCCTCTCGAAAATATCCGATGATGAAAACGCTGTTATCTACAAAATTAACTTCAATTCGATTGCGAAAGCGCATAGCGCAGGCATATCTCCAAAAAAATTAAAAGGATACTTGGAAAAAGCGAGCAGCGAGCCGCTGCCAGCCAATGTGGCGCGGGCTTTTGACGATTGGCAAGCAAAGGCTGGCAGAATAAAAATCAGGCATCTGGCAGTCCTGGAGACTGATGATGCTATATTGCTTGAAGAAATAAAGCATATGAAGGGAATGGGCAAAGTTATTACAAGCCAGCTAAAAAAACTCGGTGTCAATAAGTGAAAGCCAAGTTAAAAAAGCCAAGCCTAATCGAGTCGAACGGCTGGCTGGTCGACTAGCCAAAGGCATATTGCAGCAGCGCCGGCAAACATTGCACTTGCCCATCCGCTGCATGGATGCTAAGATTGTTCTAGAATGACTGTGAGGTGTATATATCTTGGCGACAAACATAGCCAAACCTGGTGCCCATCCGGCTCTAGATAGCCTTCTCAACACAGTGTTTGAGGCAGACTGCCTAGAAAAAATGCAAGATATTCCCGATTGGTCCATTGACATGGTATTGTGCGACCTGCCTTACGGCATAACACAAAACGTGTGGGACAGCTACATACCGCTAGACCAATTATGGGAGCAATACCTTCGCATACTAAAACCCAAGGGAGTCGTCGCCCTGACATCATTTGGGGTTTTTACCGCAAAACTAATCCTCAGCCAGGAAAAGCTCTTCAAGTACAAGTGGATATGGGAAAAGTCAAAATCGACGAATTTTCTCAATTCGAAGAGGCAACCCCTTCGCAAACACGAGGATGTCTGCATTTTCTACCGGAGCCAGCCTACATACAACCCCCAGATGTCCCAAGGGGAAGCCTATGACAAGGGCGTGCGCAAAGCCCAGATGAGCGGAAGCTACGGGGATTTCAACCCTGTCAGGGTGCAAAGCGGCGGCATGCGCTATCCCACCGATGTTGTCTACATCAAGACAGCTGAAGCGGAAGGGGAAGTTGTCCATCCTACCCAAAAGCCAGTCGAGCTGGGCAGGTATTTTGTGCGCACATACACAAATCCGGGGGATGTCGTCCTCGACAACGCATGCGGCAGCGGTTCTTTTCTTGTCGCAGCTCTTCTAGAGGGCAGGAATTTTATCGGAATTGAGAAAAATGAGGATGTCGCCCTTTTTAAGCGTGGCGATATCGATTATATCGAAGTGAGCGCCACACGTCTGGAAACTGCTTGGCGCTCAATGGGCAGTGATGGCAAACAGGGCGTTTACATAAGCCCTTTGATCGAAAGCTTTAAATAAAAATGGAGCAGGCAAATGCCTGGCGCCAGAAACAGGGATTGGTTGTTGTTGCTGGCTTATCCCGCATCTCTGGTTATCAAAACAAATAGCTGATAATAATGCGCATTGCTGTTGTGAAAAAAAAGTGTATGTGGAGAAATACACTCCACATACACACCAAACCAAATCCCGTTATCGCTAAAAACGCTTTGACAGGGATTTTTCCCAGAGCCGCAGTATCCCAGCCACGCTGACCATAGCTGGAAGCAGCCAAAAGGCATGGTTGAAGCTTACCGCTGTATCTGGGTTCCCGTACGCCCTGTCAACGGCAGGCCGCAAGCTCCACCGGTTTTGTGCAATAAAAGCAGCTGGCCGGCCAGGGCCTCTTGGCCTTAGCGCATTGTCGCCACCTGGCTCCGGTATAGCGATGCCAGGCCCGGGCTTGTCTTTTACATTGAAGAAGTTGGCAGAATGGCGCTTAAACTCCCCCCGCTCAACTATAAAATCCCCGACGAGATCCCCCCTGCTTGGCTTGTACCCGTTTGATCCGCTTGCCACTTGCCAGATCCTGCAAACATAAACTCCAGGATCTAGGCGGTAAAACTTGCCATCCAAAGTAGTAGAAGCCATATTCTTGTTTTTTTCTATAACCAGCTTCACATACTCGGTCCCTTCTCCAACGATCTCGATGCCATATTCAAAGACCAGGTTTATGTTTGATGCCAAATTTAAAACATTGGTGATCTCAAAGCCCAGGCCCCCATATGTGCAAACATTGTCAAATCTTTCGACTGCTTTCACTGCATTCCCTGGCTCTACAGTGGCCTGCCCGGCTGCCACTTTGTGCACAGGCTCATAACCTGTGTCGTTTGCCTCTTGGGCTACGCTGTAGGTGTAAGCGCCTGCAGGCAAGTTGCTTATCTGGATAATGGCAGATGCTGATTTTTTGCCTTTGGGGACTGTCAATGAAGCTTGCGTTGTGCTGTTCCCGATTGTAATCGTGTATGAGAACCTCAAGTCTCCAAGCATTGCCTCTATATCAAGGGTGTTTTGGATTTCAAATTCTATGGCGCCTAAACCTGCAGGAGGGGGTGGCGGGCCAGGATCCGGGCTGGCTTCTTCGGTATCTTGTATCTCCTCCTCGCCCATTGCTCCCTGGGATGCCGCAGATGCTAGAATCCTGCTGCCTCTTGCTATTGGAGCCGATATTATATATGCAATGGCTACAATAACAATTAGTAATTTTTTCATATATTCCATTAATCTCCTTTTGTCCATGTTGTCCTTTGATTACTGATGCCTCGTCGACAAGCAGATCGTAAAGCCTTTAAAATGGCTAATTTTCAATGATTTCTATTTAATCGAATCTGCGTCCAATCAATTTTATTGTAGCAATAAATTTATAAAATAATATTAAAACATAATTAAAACGATTACAATCAGGAAGGATCCGGGATTAATTGCGCATATAAAAAAAATGCACAAAAAAAGAAAAAACCGGCTAACGCTGCCCTTTAGCGTATTGCCGGCTTTTCATTGCTTAGCAAGTGAGCATGGTATTGGAGGATCCAAATGGGATCCTGTGTTTGTTTTCCCTCGCCTGAGCTGCGGCAGGGCTGCCCTAAAACAAATCTTCAAAGCAACAGACGTAAGTGTGCTGTCTGGCGCAGGCCGCCAAGCTGAAACGGCCAAAGCGCCAATTCTGCAAAGCAGCCGAATGGCCATATCCGGCGCTTTTTGCAGCGGATATCCAAATTTAGAACATGAGAGGTGCCCCACATAGCTGACAGGTTCGAGCCCGCCTGCCCAAGTCGCCAGGGCAGCGATAGGTGAAGTGGGCAATAAGGCAGCCAAAGCGCCTATGTGCCCTTAACAGTGCGCATAGAGAGCTTTCGAGTCAAGGTTCTGTGCTTGTTGCTGGTTTTCCCAATTGGCAATACAGCGCCATTTGCAATGCATACTGGATGCCAAGATGCTCTATTGATGGCTGTGCCTTTAAAGCATTCTCCCGCTTGGCAACCGTTGGCATGTGAAACTAGCCTTTTGGGTAAATGTGCAAGTCTAAGCTTCATTGCAATGTAATTATAATATAGAACAATACATAAAAACAATGCGCAAGTTATTCACATCGAGGGTTATGTAAAGAACAGTGTATTATAATAAAACGCAAATATACTACCCACAGGCAACCTAGGTTTTTGACTACTGGAAGCAAACGAAAGCTTTGCCTAACAAGCCCAAACCCAAAAAAATGCGCTGGCAAAGGAATTGTGCCAAATATCTATGATTTGAGGGAAAAAAGCCAATATCTTTTCGCTACAAGCCAGTTTTATAGTAATTTGCGAAATGTAGCAGTTATGGTTCCCAATAATTTCTGAAATAATTTCTGTATTTTTTTTCAATGAAACGACCACAAGGCTGATAAGCAATTTAGGAAGCTTGAAAACAATTTGTAAAAAATTAACAAATTAACATACGAGACCTCGATTCGATTTAGTTGCTATGTTACAATTGAAAGAAGCTTGAACGAAAAAACTCTATTTGATTTGAAAACCATTAGTGTATAACAAAAGCTAAAAGCCAACACCGTTCGATAATACAGAATTGTGCCAATTTATAGTGCGTTGAATCTAACAAAAGGAGGGTTTATGCCTCAATTAGTATGCGAAAACTTGACACTAGGCTACGATGGGAACAACATAATCACCAACCTGTCTTTCGAGGTTAACGCCTCTGACTACTTATGCATTGTCGGGGAAAATGGCTCCGGCAAAAGCACATTGATAAAAGCTGTCGCAAACCTCATATCCCCTGTATCAGGATCTATCAGGAAGGGAGGCGGCCTGAAAGCCAACGAGATCGGATACTTGCCCCAGCAAACTGCAGTGCAAAAAGACTTTCCCGCCTCAGTGGAGGAGGTTGTCCGCTCCGGGTTCATCAACAGCAGCGGGCTGCGCCCGTTTTACACCAAGGAGCAGAAACTGCTTGCAAAGGAAAATATGGAAAGGCTGGAAATTTACGGTTTGGCAAAGCGTTGCTACCGTGAGCTGTCAGGCGGCCAGCAGCAGAGGGTGTTGCTGGCCAGGGCGCTGTGCGCCACCCGCAAGCTTCTTTTGCTGGACGAGCCAGTGGCAAGCCTGGATCCCCAGGCTTCTAGTGGAATGTATGACATAATAGCTAAACTCAACAATACAGTGACGACAATAGTTATGGTTTCCCATGACATTGCCATATGCGTCAGCTATGCGTCCCATATACTGCATATCGGAGGCCGATCTGCCCTTTTCTTTGGCGCAAAGAAAGACTACTTGAATAGCGAATATGGGCGCAAGTTCGCTGGGCTGAGAGGAGTGAATAGGCGAGATGGATACTATTAATAAGCTGGTTATGTATTTCGAATACCCATTTGTGCGATCTGCCCTCCTTGTGGGTATGCTTATAGCCCTTTGCTCTGCTTTGCTTGGCGTCACATTGGTGTTGAAGCGCTTCTCTTTCATCGGGGACGGCTTGTCCCATGTGGCTTTTGGCGCCACGGCAGTAGCTGCGGCGCTGCAGATGGCAAACCAGTTCTGGCTGGTACTGCCTGTGACAATCGTATCTGCTGTTTTGCTGCTTGCATCAGGCCAAAACTCAAAGACCAAGGGTGACGCTGCCGTTGCTATGGTCTCGGTGGGCTCATTGGCATTAGGCTACCTGGTGATGAGCCTCTATTCCAAATCAGCGAACTTGTCGGGTGATGTGTGCTCGACCCTCTTTGGGTCGACTTCTATACTGACATTGACTGGAACTGGGGTGTTGTTGTGCATAGCGCTCTCAATCCTTGTTGTCGCAGTGTTTTTGCTGTTTTACCACAAGATTTTTGCAGTGGTCTTCGACGAGGAGTTTATGTCGGCGACTGGGGTCGATGCAAAGGCTTACAATTTTATGTTGGCGGTTGTTATAGCTGTTGTGATAGTATTGGCGATGAATTTGGTAGGGGCTCTTTTGATATCTGCGTTGGTGATCTTCCCGGCGTTGTCGGCTATGCGAGTCTTCAAGAGCTTTTTTGCCGTCAGCGTCTGTGCTGTGGTTGTCTCGGTTTGTTGTGCTGCTTTGGGTATATTGGCATCGATAGCCATAGGCGCGCCAGTAGGCTCGACAATCGTGGCAATCGATATAATTGGTTTTTTCCTGTTCTCCATTGTTGGCGCAATTTCCGGAAAAAATCCAGCAGTGTGATCTATGGAAATTCAAAAAAATATACTGCTGTTCCAACAGCGCCAAGGCTGCAGCATTAAAATAATTGATGCCAATGGGACAATCCTGGTTTCAAAAAGTTTTGGCAAAATAACAGCCAAATTTAAAAAATACTTGACAAGCAAACTCCAATATGTTTAAATATTTCAAAAGCTGTGACGGAGAGAAAGATATCCTCACTCAGCATGCCAAGCGCTTAATGCTGGCAATTAGAGATACTGCGGGTGGTGCAAGCAGTTGCTGACGGATATGTAAATACACTTCTGAGCTGATACTCTGAAACCAAGTAGGAGTATACGGATGCCCGCCGTAATAGGGGCAGGGATTGTTTGATCCTGGCAAAGAGGCGGTTTATTCAAACCGCAATTAGGGTGGTACCGCGGGAATGAATTCTCGTCCCTGAGCAAGTGAGAGCTTGCCCAGGGACTTTTGTTTTTTGGGCAAGAATTAAAAGGAGAAAAATGAAATGAAAAGCCTACTCAAAAAAGGGAGATCTACAATCGCAGTCGTCATGCTAATAAGCTTGCTTATGCCTGTATTGGCGGGATGCGGAAGTGGTGGAGACACACAGGAATTAAAACTAGCCCACTTTTGGCCGGCCTCACATCCGGTTGAGGTTGAACTGATCCAACCTTGGATCGCCGCAGTTGAAAACGCGACTGAGGGCAGGGTAAAAGTCACCAGCTATCCAGGGGAAACCTTGATGACATCAGCTGAGATATATGAAGGGGTTAAAGAAGGCGTCGCCGACATTGGTTTGTCATGCTTTTCATATACCAGGGGCCAATTCCCCGTGTTAGAAGTTTTTGAATTGCCAGGCGTTATATACAATGATTCAGCTGCCGCTACAAAAGTTGCCTGGGAAGGCATCCAAGATCTCAACCCTAAGGAAGTCCAGGACACAAAGCTAATGATGGTTTTCACAACTGGACCGGGACATTTATTTACAAGAACGCCTGTGAGGAACCTCGATGACCTCAAGGGATTGGAGATCCGGGCTACCGGGCTCAGCGCAGCGACTTTGAAAGCCCTGGGCGCCACGCCGGTTGCGATGTCCCAAGCTGAAGCTTACGAGTCTCTTTCCAAAGGCGTGGTCAAGGGCAATTTAGGGCCAACAGAGATACTGAAAGGCTGGAACCAGGCAGAAGTCACGAATTGTATAACGATAACCCCGTTCTTGTACAATACTTTGTTCTTTTTCACTATGAATACTGGCCAATGGAATAAAATCAGTGAAAAAGACCAACAGGAGATATTGGAGATAAACCAAATGCTCTTTGATGATATAGCTTGCACCCTTTGGGACAAACAAAACGAGGCAGCGTATACATATGCTGTAGATGAAAAAGGCATGGAAGTAATCGAGTTGACAGCCGAAGAAATTGCGGTTTGGACTGATATGGTTAAATCTGTGCAAGATGAATATGTAACCAAAATAGATGGCCTGGGTTATGATGGCCGTGGAGTTTTAGAAACTGTTATGGGATTGGCCGACAAGCACAAATAAACAATGTGGCAGTGCCGTCGGGCAAGCAACACCAAAATATAAAACCGTAAAGCGGGGAGCTCGCGTTATTCAAGCGGGTTTCTCGCCCGGGGTAGGAGAAACGATTATGCAAAACAACAACAGCATAATAAAGAAAATTTTCGGAATTACTGACAAACTTGCTGGAGCCTGCTTTTTCTTTGTAATGGCATTGGTGCTGTCCAATATCATTCTTCGGAATTTTTTCAGGTTTCCAATTACAGGAACGCTTGATATGGTAGGTTTGTTTACTGCGACAGGATTAGGTCTTGCGTTGGCTAACTGCGAGATGAATAATGGCAACATCGCGATGGACATCGTGGTGGAAAAGCTGTCCATAAGGGCACAGAAAGTTATTGAATCGGTGTTATATGTGATATCCTTGGGTTTTTGGGTAATAGTAGCCTGGAGGGTATTCATTTTCGCAAACACATCCTATATCAATGGGCGGGTTACCCCCACTGCATCAATACCGATTTACCCTTTTATCTTTTTATTAGGATTTAATATATTATGTCTTTGCGTAGCATTGGGGTACAAGCTTTTCTTCGCTGTCAAAGATGCTTCGGCGGCAACCCAAGAATCCGAGGATGGGGAAGAGGGGGGGAGCGAATGAGTCCAGTAGCCATTGGGTTTATAGGCATAGCAGCATTCTTTGTTTTGCTGTCATTAAAAAAACCTGTCGCTTTTGCGATGGCGTTGGTTGGTTTTTTAGGATTCTGCTCTTTGACGTCATTTAGTTCTGGTTTATATATGGTAGCGACCGAAATGTACAGCAACTTTACCTCTTACTCGCTGAGTGTGATCCCAATGTTTGTCTGGATGGGGTATTTAGCGCTGCATTCGGGAATAGGGTCGGATCTTTACACTTTTGCATACAAGATGATAGGGCATTGGCCGGGCGGGCTAGCCGTCGCGACGCAACTGGCGTGCGGGCTGTTTGGCGCAGTATGCGGCTCGAATACCGCCACAGCTGCTACTATGGGGGCTATCGCCTTGCCGGAGATGAGGAAATACAAATACGGCGACTCCTTGTCTACCGCCAGCATTGCGGCCGGCGGGGTTTTGGGGATGCTTGTCCCTCCAAGCGTTATATTTATTGTCTATGGAACAGCTACAGAGCAATCGATCGGGCAATTGTTTATGGCGGGGATCATTCCGGGAATTATGCTTATGCTTCTCTTCATTGTAGCAATCCTATATGTAACCTCCAAAAACCCTGCTCTAGGGCCAAAAGGCCCTAGAGCCAGCTGGAAAGAGCGGTTCAACGCCTTAGGCAAAGGGCTTGGGGAAACGCTTGCGATTTTTGCTTTCTCCATAGGCGGGCTGACTTTGGGATGGTTTACACCAACGGAGGCGGGAGCGGTTGGTGTAGGCGGGGTGTTGGCAGTTTCGGTCCTGCGCAAGAGAATGGATTGGAATAAACTAGTGTCTTCTCTTAAGGACACTACAAAAACTTCTGCTATGATAATGTTGATCATTGCTGGCGCGATGATGTTTGGGCGGTTTATGGCAGTTTCCAGGCTGCCGTTTGAGCTGGCGAGTTGGGCAAGTTCGCTTCCATTGCCGAGATCTGCCGTCATGTGGGTTATTATCCTGATCTACTTGATATTAGGCATCCCAATAGACGGTTTGGCAATGATTTTGCTTACAATACCTATTTTCTATCCTGTCGTTGTTGACACTTTGGGCTATGACCCGCTTTGGTTCGGTGTCATTATTGTCATGGTTGTCGCTTTGGCAGAAGCCACGCCGCCAGTAGGGATGAATTTCTTTGTCATCAAAGGGGTCGCGCTAGACATTCCCTTAGAGACAATTTTTAAAGGAATATGGCCTTTCTTGAATTGTATTTTGATACTGATCGCTATCATTATGGCTTTCCCCCAAGTCGCAACCTTTTTGCCAAACCTAATGGTTAGATAGAACCAACTTGGGAAAATGGAAATACTTGATAGGCTGGATTTGATGGTATTAAGCACGGCTTGCGCCAGTAAAGGCTAGCAGAAACCATGACCAGCTCCTGTCAGCTATTAGAAAACGTTTGGGCGGACTTGGTCCGCCCTCTTTTTTTTGCCCTAGGCTTTAGCCTGTTGATGGCATGGGGCACTTTGCATCGAATCGATGCGAAGTGTCAAATGCCATCAACAAAAAACCACCCGCTATGCGGGTGGGAGTCAAAAAGTTATACAATTGGGCCGCCTTTCATGT